>JAFGOK010000330.1 GCA_016926535.1 Micromonosporaceae bacterium
AGCGAGCCATCGTCCCACCACGCCGGATCGATCCGCGCCGCCACGTCGACCTCCCGGTAAACGCCCGAAGCACGAAGCGTAACGTGCAACCTCCGAGATGCCACAGCCCTGTTCCACAGCGGACGGGCAGGTGGAACGTGGAGATCGACCTGGGATCCGGCGACGCCAGTGGCTCGGCTCCGGCGCGCTCAGCTCGATGTGAACGGCTGGTGACCACCGCGCGGCCAGCGGATATCACTGATCTGCCCCGACCGTGTGATCTGTCAGCCGACGTCACCCGGGGATGAGGTCGCCCGCGTAGCCATAGTGATGCCACCAGCTCGCCCGCCGATGCTTCTGGGTCTGGCCGTTGACCCGGGTCAGTAGCAGGGTGTCCGCGTCGAGCATGAACGCGGCGTCCTCCGTTCCGGAGGCCAGCAGCCTGGCGACGATCTCCAGAGTGTTGCGGAGTGCCTCGTCATAGCGTTCGGGATTCTTGGTGATCCGGAACGTGGTGCTGACAAAGGCGTCCGGTTCCCAGACCCAGATCCCGGTGTCGGATTCGCCCTCGAAGCATCCGTGCTGTCCGCTGAGGATGTCCAGACCGAAGCCGAGTTCCTCGTAGAGATCTGCGGCGAGAGCCCGACCGTACGGGGTTGGCTTGGGTCGTTGGCCGGGGTCGGCCACCGCGCGGGTAGCGATCTCCTCAGTGGAGGACCGCCCGGCCAGGGTGAGTCGGTATTCCACAGCCATTGGTTCAGCCTTTCACGCATGCCAGATCTCAACAACGTGGCGATCGGGGGTGATCGCCTTGACTTCTCTGAGTCCTTCGACGGGCCAGTCAGCGAACTGCCGACGTACCGTCTCCAGATCGCTGCCCCAGTCCTGAAGGTTGAGGACCACCCGCTGGGTCTGGCCTCGGTCCACTTTGGTGGAGACCTCGCTCCAGATGTTGCGGACGCTCTTCGGATACTTCGGGGCATAGCAGTCGAAAACCCGACCCTCGATCAGATAGTCCGGCTCGGACTCCGGGCGGCCGGCGTCTCCGGTCCTGGTCCGGGCCTCCGATACCTGCTGGGGGCTCGGGTTCTGCAGCACCCGGTATCCCCGGCCGGCGAGCACGACCGCGCTGTCGTTCTCGCGTTCGAGGGAGCGTCGCACGCTCTCGTCCTGCCGTGATCCGATACGGGTTGGTCGGCCGGAGGGAACCCCACCTGGCCGTCCGGTTGGACGCGTACCCCGCTCGGTCGAAGCCATCACGTCGGAGGCTTCGCTATCGGCGGCTGGGCTGGTCGGCGGCTGGCCGCCAGCCCCGGTCAGTTTCCCAGTTGGCCGGTCTTCTGGATTGTGGCAGTGATGCGAGCCTTCGCGGCGTCGCTCCGCTGCGCGGCCATGACCAGGTATTGCCGCACCCCGTCGAGTCGCACCAGCATCGGGCAGGGTTGGCCGCCCCGCAGCGTCGCCTCGACCCGCCCCTTCGCGTTGTTCACCTGTTGCGCTGCGGTGAACAACGCGTCCCGCATGGCATCAAGCTTCTGGATCGACGTGGTGAAGTGGGTATTGGCCTCCTCCGGGCTCATCTGGTCACCGACGTTGCGCACCGCATGGCCAGCGGCCTGGCCCAGCGCGGCGGCGTTTGCGATGATCTCCCGAATCGCCGCGATCTCGTTTCGGACTCCGCCCATGGCCGCCGCGACTCCCACCAGACCCGTGGCGGCAGCCCGGGAACTGGTCTCGCTCGCATGCTGCGCCGTGCCCAGTACCTGCTGCTCGGCCTGCACCACTGCGTTGAGCGCCTGTGCGATGTCCGCCGCGATCGCCTCGACCTCCGAGTTCGCCATCAGCACCTCTCATCCATTGTCACCAATCGCCTGAGCCAGGGTACGCGAACCAGACACACCATTCGGCGAAGGTCTTTCCTGTTGCGGTCCGGCGCGGACCGCACTCAAAGTGCCCGAGTCAACCTCGCGGAGGCCCTTGGCCGCCTGAACGAACAACTCCCGGGCATCGCATATGGCGCCGCTGAAGACATCGCGAACCTCGTATGCGTTCCTCATCGCGGCCCCGAAGCGAGCCTCCGGAATACGCACCGCAGCGCACGGCTACCGCAGGTGGCCGTGCTTCCAGGAATGACGGCCGCCACCGACGAAAGATCCGATGTGGTTGCCAAGCAGCCGGATACCCTCGGGCGAAGCCTCCCCCCAACGGCCGCAGGCTCCAACCGCGCAGTCCCCTGCTCCGTCACCGGTACGGTTGCCTCATGGCGAACCTTCGAGCTGTATTCTTCGATGTCGGCGAGACGATCGTTGACGAGACTCGCGAATACGGGACTTGGGCCGATTGGCTGGGGGTTCCACGGCACACGTTCGCCGCTGTCTTTGGCGCGGTCATCGCTCGCGGCGACGACTACCGCGAAACATTCCAGCATTTCCGGCCCGGGTTCGACCTGGCCACGGAACGCGACCGGCGCGCCGAGGCCGGACAGCCGGAATGGTTCGGGGAGGACGACCTCTACCCCGATGTCAGGCCGAGCCTCGCCGCGCTGCGTGACCAGGGGCTCCTCGTCGGCTTGGCAGGCAACCAGACCAGCCGCGCCGAAGGGCTCCTCCGATCGCTGGACCTGCCCGTCGACCTCATCGGTACCTCGGATGGCTGGGGCGCTGAGAAGCCAGCCGCAGCCTTCTACCAGCGGATGATCGACGAAGCGGGTCTCCCGGCCGAACAGATTCTCTACGTCGGAGACCGGTTGGACAACGACATCAGGCCGGCCCAGGAACTCGGCATCCCCACCGCACTGCTACGCCGTGGCCCCTGGGGCTACATCCTCCGCGAACCGCAGATCTCCGACCGGTGCCTGTTCACCATCGATTCCCTGGCGAAACTGCCCGCCCTGGTTGCCAAGCACAACGCCGAAACGACCTGACTCACCACCCCTCAGCCGGGGCGAGCGCGCGGTAGCGGTCGCGGACCCGATCGCGATCCGCGCCGACGGGCAGTTGGGACGCGACCATGCCGACGCGCTCGTAGCCGGTCGCGTACCAGTCGACCCGCAGCAGGTCCAGCGCCTGCTCCACCAAGGCCGCGGCCTGAGCCGCATCGCCGAGATGCGCCATGGCCAGATCAGCCATCAGAACCGTCCGTTGTTTCGTCGCCGCCGGTGCCAGCGACGCCAGCGCCCGGGTCAGCCGCTGCTCGGCGACCGTGATGTCTCCCGCGGCGAGGGCGCTGTAGCCGGCGAAGCCGTCCAGCCTGGATGCGTCGTAGAAGTCGAACCAGTCCGGGGCGGGTTCGGGCGAGTCGGCCGCCTCCTCGGCGAGATCGATACGTCGGCGGTAATCGGCCGGTTGCGCCGAACGGCCGACGATCTCCGCCGCGACGCAGTGCAGCCACGACCGGATCAGCGGCCCAACGCCGTACCAGCAGTGCTGCCCTGCGGCGTCGACCAACTCCAGCGCACGGGAGGTCTCCCGGGCGAAGCCGGGAATGAAGGCCATGTGCCCCAGCACAACGGCGGCAAAGGCGTGATCACCGGACTCCCGCGTGGCGTTGAGCGCGATGGTGTAGCAGTGCTGGGCAATGCTGGGCTGACGCAGATCGAAGAACGCCAGCCTTCCGGCCAGCATCGCCGTCTCGGCCAGACCGCACGCCAGCATCCGCCTGGCGTGATCCCCGGATGCGGATTCGAGTAGCCGACTGCCGATCCGGGCGTGGGCGTAGGCGGACTCGAACAGGCTGCGAGCCGGCGTCCCCCAGTAGAGGTCGCGCTGGCTCGCCACGATCCGGGTATAGGCCCCCGCCGTCCCGCCGTCCGCCCGGGTGCCCCGCGCACCGGCCAACCAGATCCGCTCCTCATCGTGGTCGCCGGTGAGGCGGCCCATCAGCGGCAGTGCCCCGACGCCCAGGAACCCGCGCAGAAACGCGGCGCGATCGATCCCTTGAGCCCGCAACTCGTCTTCGGTCATCGACAGCAGCCTTCCGATCTCTGCTATGACATCGCTGGTCGGGCGCATCGCCAGTTCGTCAGGGGTCAGCAGGCCCAGTTCACTGGCCGCCTGACCGAACAGCGTGACCAGGTGCTTACGGAAGCGTGGTTCGGGCCACCGCTCGCCGGTCTCCCACCGTCGCACCGTGTTGGCCGTCAGGCCGCTGTCCCCGTCCCCCGAAGCGATCATGGAACGGCGGACCTGATCGGCAAGCTCCTCGTACGACCAGCCACGCTGCAGTCGCGCCCAGGCCAGATGCCGGTTCGGTGGGTACCTCCGCTTCGCCATCGTGGACAACCCCCAGATCGATCGCCGCCTACCGGCAGGGTAGCGGCGAACCGGAGGGGCCGTCCCGAAGCGGACACGAATGGACGGGCAGTGGCAGATACCGATCGGACCGTACGTCACCTTGACTAGGAACACCGGGTTCCAACCGCCACAGCAGCATCACGCCCTGTCCCGGTTCCGAGTCAGAGGGGAGATCCCGCCATGACCGCGTCGGCCGCCGGAGTCACGGTCGAGATCCGCGTCAACTCAGGTGCGCCCAGGCAGCCTCCGTCCGCTCAGACCTCGTGGATCGACAGTTCGTTCGAGGGTCG
>JAFGOK010000331.1 GCA_016926535.1 Micromonosporaceae bacterium
CCCTTCCATGCTTCAAGCTGGAGCGACACGCGGACCTGCACCACTGATTTCTCGAAAGATCTACCCCTTGGAATAGGTCATCTAGGGGGTACCACCGCCGAAGGCGGCTGACCGCTGCGGCGACCTCCAGCACCACCGGTGGACGGCGGGCCGCGGTCATCTCGACCTCGCCGACCAGGACTCGCAGGCCGGTTGGCCCCCGCTGGGCCAGCTGCTCGATCAGGGGACCGTCCAGTCGTACGCCAGCGGCCACGGCATCCCACACGCTGGTCGGCGTGCCTCGTCCCACCCGCTCGCCCAGGCCGCCCCAGGCTCGGGCGGTGACGTCCACCGCCACGACAGGGGCGGGACAGGCCAGCGCCAGCAGGCCCCCGAGCGCAGCCACCAGGGTGGAGCGCCCGACCCCGCCATCGGCGGAGGACACCGCCACCATCGGGCATCCGGGGGCCAGATGCGCCGCCCGGTGCCAGACCTGCCCAGCCCGCCCCCACCGGAATTCGCGGGGTACCGGCCGTGGGGCTGACACCGAACCTCCCACCGTCCAGATCGGCCGCTGCGGATCGATCTGCGGCGGTGGTGCGACCACACCGGGTGGGGGCGTCGGCCCTCCACCACGGCCATCCGCACCCGCGACGGGGGAGGGCGTATCGGGGGCGGGAACCGCCTGCGGTGGGAGGTTTGGCGTCACGCATCGACCATCGCCGCACCGGTGGGGTCACGGGAAGTTGACGGGGGTTGACGACCATCATCCCCATGTCCCGTGTCGTCAGTGGTGGCCTCCGCGGATCCGCGGAGGCCACCACTGACCGGACACCGATGGGCGTCACGGGATCTCGTGCTGCTCTGTTCTGCTCTGCCTCACCCGGTCACGCCGACGTGGGTGTTCTTCGGGTTCGCCGTCGGCGCGCTCGGTGTGGCGCCACCGGTCGGGGCCTGGGTTGGGTTCTTTGTCGGGTTCTTCGTGGGACTCTTCGTCGGGGTCTTCGACGAGGTGGGGGTCGGGGTACCGCCGCTGCCCTTGGCACAGGTGGCCGAGCCGACGTTGATGACCGCCGCCGTGGTCCCGGCGCTCGCGGCGATCGTCACCCGCATTCCGATGATCGTGGTGGCGCCATCGGACCCGGTGGATTTCACCCCGTAGGTCACGGTCGCTTTCTTGCCAACCGACCCGGCCGGGGTGCCGCTCACGTTTGCGGTGACGGCTCCGTCTTTGCAGGTCACCGTCACGCTGGATGCGGTCACCAGGCCGCCGAAGGCGGTGAAGCCGGTGACGGTGGCCGTGGCCTTGCCACCGCCGGCGCGCACCGTCGCTGATCCGATCGTCACCGTGCTGTCGGACGACGACGCCGATCCCGACGCGCTGCGTTCCCGCCCATCGGTGCTTGACACGCTCGGTCTGGCCGCGATCGGGGCGGCCCCAGACGCCGAGATGCCGTATGCCGCGTCGTGGTAGCCGCCCGCCGCAGTCGCCGGAGAGGTGGCCAGCATGGCCGCCGCCACGCCTCCGCCGGCAGCCACGACCATCGAGGCCACCACGAGTGGATGTCGCTTCATGGAGGTCCTTTCCATTGGATGAGGGAGTTGTCGGTTCGTCGGATTCACCGCTCGACGATCAGGACTGGGGTACCGAGCGGCAGATGCATGAGCGCGGCCATGGCCGCATCCGGCGCCCGGATGCAGCCATGGCTGACGGCCGTGCCGAGCGCTGTCGGATCCGGCCAGGAGTGGATCGCCACGGTCCCGGGTCCCCCGCCGAAGGTGTCGAGGGTCTCGCTGTGAGCTCCCAGGGGTAGCACCAGGTGCGTACCCGGCTGGGTGGTGTCGCGGATGGATGCCAGGAGGAAGGTCCGGCCGGTCGGCGTGGGCGTCCCCTCCGCGCCCACGGCGACCGGCCACGCTCCCGACACTCGGCCCTCGCGCAGCAGGCGCAGCGTGCGGGTGGCGACCTCCACCCGCACCTGGTCCGGGGTGTGGGCGATCTGGACCCGGGTGGTATCCACCCAGCCGGTGGCCCCGTTGGGGCGCGTCGGCAGTAGCAGCCGCACCCAGTCGGGTTGTTCCTCGATGACCGGCAGCCAGGTGTCGCTGCCCAGTTGGGTGGCTGGCAGCCGGCCGATGGGGGGTCCGCCGGGGGCGGCGAACACCGCCACCGGCGCGTCGTTGTGCACCACGGCGCCCGAGGGTGCCGCGAACCGGTCAGCATCGATCGGTGCCGCAGGCAGCACAGTGGACGTACTGATCTCAGGTAGGGCCGCCAGCTGCCGGTCGCCGACCGGTGGCACGGCCACCAGCCGCGATGGCCTGGTCGCCCCTGGCCTCGGCGCGGAGGCGTTCGGTCCGGTACCCGGTGTGGTCGGTGGCCACCTCCGGGATGTTCCCACCGCGAGGGCGGCCAGCAGCGCGGCGCCCGCGACGAGAGCCGCCGTGCACCGCAGCCACCATGGCCGGGCACGCCAACGATGGATCACAGCAGCCTCGCTACGCCACGATGCCGGTCAGGAACCCCGGTCCTGGCACGCCCAGGCCGGTTACCTGGTCGTAGCCGGTACCGGTGGTCAGCGACTGCACCCCGGCATCGACGTCCAGCAGGAAACTGCCGGTCTGGTTCGCCGAGAGGCTGGGTGTCCAGATCCCCGCCGCCACATGGGTCACGTCGGTGAGGACGGCGGACCCTGCCTTCCCGTAGAGCCCCGGGGCCAGCAGCCCGAGATCGGCTCCACCCGCGCGAGCCTGGGCGACGGCGACCATCGCCGCCACGATCGGTGCGGCCAGCGACGTGCCCCCCACCGGCCCGGTGCGGTAGCTGCCGTCGATGGTGACCCCGATCAGTAGCCCGGTGAAGGGGTCGGCCAGCGCCGCCAGATCCGGCACCGATCGTCGACTCCCCGTGCTGGTCTGCCAGGTTGGTTTGTCGAAGTAGTGGCTTTCGCCGCCACCGGCTCCAGCCAGCAGGGGTGGGCTCAGCCGCTGCCAGACCCCGCCGGCCAGGGTGTTGGCAGCGGCCTCCCAGCCGGTCTGCCACAGCACCTGGTTGGTGCCGCCGAGGGCGCTGGTGGTGCCGCCGACCGCGGTCGTCCACGGCGACGAGGCGGGGAACAGCACGCTCGGTCCGGTGCTGCCGCTGATCGTGCTGTTGTCACCGGCGTCCCCGGAGGCGAAGTAGGTGCCAATCCCCAGGATCGCCGCGCGGGCCAGCATCATGTTGACGGCGGTCAGGTACTCGGTGTCGCTGGGTTCGCCGCTGGCGATGCCCCACGAGTTCGAGATGATCGTCGCGTCCATGGAACCGTCGGCGATCACCGCGGCGAGGGTGTCCGGAAGGGCGGTGCAGTCCGGGGCCGCGGCGTAGACGATGCTGGCGTCCGGAGCGATGGTGTGGATCGCCTGGATGTCCAAGGCCTGCTCTGCGTTCCACGCCGCCACGTCGCAGCCCTGATCGCCGCTGCTGGGTTCATAGGTCTTCACGCTGTAGCGGCTGGCGGGCAGCGCTGGTATCCCGTTGGCTGCGAACGCGGTGTTCGCATCCGCCAGGGCAGTCGGGCTGTTGAACGCACCAGTGATCACGATCGTCTCGCCCCCGCCCCGGTCGCTGTTGCTCAGCCCGTACAGCGCCCGCAACTGGTTCCCGTCGTAGCCGCACAGCACGTTGCTCTGCTGGCCGCTGGGGTACTTCTGGGGAACGTCGGTGTTGTTCCCCTCGGCCCAGAACCGTGCGCAGGACTGGCCGCTGGAGACGGCCGGCAACGACGCCATCACGTGCTGCGGGGCTGCGACCTGCTGAGACAGGCCAGCAATCGCCCGCACGTCCCCGCGGATCCCGGCAGGGACGCTGGGGCGTCCTGCCGTGGTCCGCACCCGCACCCCACCACGGGTGTTCGTGCGGGTGAGCCCGACGCCGAAGGCGGATCCAACGGTGGTCGCGGTGCCGGTCAGTGTCAGGCGGCTGCCGGTGGTGTCCAGCCCGGACACCGACAATCCGGCTCCCCTGGCCCAGGTCGACACCCGATCGACCTGCTGGGCGGACGCTCCGAATCGGACCCGCATCTGGTCGAGGGTCAGATGCCGGCCGAAGGTCGGGTTGCCGGGTGTGGATACCGCCGTGGTATAGGTGCTCACCGCAGCCTCGTCAACAGCCATGTTCAGGGTCACGGTGACCGGCTCGCCACCGGCCATCATCTGATCGCCGGCCGCGGACGGTGCAGCGGATGCCGCGCCGGTGCCGGCCAGCAGGATGAGGACGCACATCGCGCTGGTGCCGCAGAGGGCAGAGCTTCCTCGCAGAGGCATCGACAGATCTCCTCTCGCCGACCGTTGTGGTCGGCCTCGACGGCAGCGCCCCGGTGGGGCGCCGGGAACCGCATCTCGGCTGGCTCTGCACACCCCGGCAGCCCATGGGCCCGCAGCCCGCAGTGCGCATCGATGACCGGCGCAACCTCGATTCCGTCCACGACCTTCGCGTGTCTGGGGCGTCTTGGGGAGTTGACGGGGGTTGACACCCGTCACCCCCTGAAGTAACTCAAAGCCGTAACGGCCGATCCTGAGTGATTTCTGTGGCGCCATATACTCAGCAGGCCGTCGATTACTGGGGGAGCCATGAGCGACCATGACCTGCTGCCGGTGGACTGGATCCTCGGCCTCCCCACCGTGGTGTGTGACCGGCTCGTTGATTGTGGACTCGCCTGCAATGAGGCATCGTCTGCTCTCGATGTATCGCTCCATTTGTTCCGGGCCGCCGGGCATTCCTCGGACGTCGCGACTGCCTGCGGCGCGGC
>JAFGOK010000332.1 GCA_016926535.1 Micromonosporaceae bacterium
ACTCCCTGAGGGACCGCCCCTCGCCGCCGCCAGACGATGATCCCAGCTCCGGCCGTTTCAGCGCTGCAATCCTGGGGAACTTCGTCGCCACGCCCAACGAACCAGGGGTTGCTCGGGCCGCTGGGAACGACATAGCGTGCCGGCAATCCGAAGAACACAAGGACGCCCCACCTGTGGTCTCAAATGTTAACGCTCACATTATTGTGAGCTTCGCCCGTGAAGGGAGGATCGTGATGTTCGCACGTCGTCGCTCGCTGGTTCGCCCGGCATTCCTGGTCGTCGCCGCAGCCCTGATCGCTGCCATCGCCGTGGTCGTACCGAAGGTGACCAGCCACGCCGCAACAGCAACATTCACGAACCCGCTGGCCGCAGCGCCATACGGAGCCGATCCATGGATGGGCTACTACAACGGCAACTACTACGTGGCAACAACCACCTGGAACTCCCAGATCGTGATCAAGAAGGCCGCCTCCGTCGCGGCGCTTCCGGGTGCTTCCGAAACGGTGGTCTACACCGGCTCGGGATCCAGCAACTGCTGCAACGTCTGGGCTCCCTCGCTCCACCAGCTCAGCGGCCCCAACGGGACCCGCTGGTACCTGTACTACAGCGCGGGTCCGACCGAATGCTGTGACGGCCAGCGATCCTTCGTGCTGGAGAGCAGCGGGACAGATCCCATGGGCCCATACACCTACAAGGGCCAGCTCAACGTGCAGGCGAACAACGGCTGGGCCATCGATGGCAGCGTCGCGACCATCAATGGATCGAACTACTTCTTCTACTCGTCCTGGGTCGGTGATCTCCAGAGCCTGTTCGTCGCACCCATGAGCAACCCGTGGACGGTCAGCGCGTACGGAACAAGGATCTCCTATCCCTCCTACGACTGGGAAAAGGTCGGCGGCAACACCGAGGAGGCGCCGTACGTCCTGCAACACAACGGCAAGACCTACCTGACCTACTCCGCCAGCTCGTGCAACACCCCGGACTACAAGCTGGGCATGCTGACCCTCACCGGCAGCAACCCACTCAGCGCCAGCTCGTGGACGAAGAAGAGCAGCGCGATCTTCCAGCGCAGCGACAGCAACAGCGTCTACGGCCCAGGCGGGCAGGGCTTCTTCCAGTCCCCGGACGGTTCGGAGACCTGGCTGGTCTACCACGCCAACGAGAGCACCTCCCAGGGCTGCGGCGCCACCCGCACCACGCGGATCCAGAAGATCAGCTGGAACTCGGACGGATCGCCGAATCTGGGTACCCCGAAGTCCCTGGGCACCTCGCAGACCGTGCCCTCCGGTGACCCGGGCGGCAGCGTCTCCTTCCCGGTCGCCGGCACCAAGTACCGGATCATCAACCAGAACAGCGGCAAGGTCCTCGATGCCGTCGACTGCGGGACGGCCAACGGCACTGGAATCCAGCAGTGGTCCTCGCTGGGCAACGCCTGCCAGCAGTGGATCTTCACCAGTGCCGGCAACGGCTACTACACCATCAAGAACGCCAATAGCGGCACCCTGCTCGACTCGGTCAACTGCGGGACGGCCAACGGCACGGCTCTGAACCTCTGGGCGTCCCTCGGCAATGTCTGCCAGCAGTGGAGCGTCACGCCAATCTCCGGGTACTACCTGATCGCCAACCGCGGGAACGGCCTAGTCCTGGACGTCGCCAACTGCGGCACGGCAGACGGCACGGCCGTCCGCCAGTGGACCGCCCTCGGCAACGCCTGCCAGCAATGGAGCATCAAGGCATGACACGTGACACGACCGCTTCGGAGTGGTCGCTCTGAGCAGCGGCCCCGGGGCTGGTGCCCAGTCTCCCGGCTTGGGCAACTACCCCGGGGCCGCCCTGTCACGAACCGCGGACGTCCCAGAGCCAGACGTCCCCGATCCGCTGCCCAGGGCCGACCAGCTGATCGACGGTCGCCCGCACCGCATCGGCGCCGCTGGAGTCCTCCCGCATTACGAGGGTGGTGGCCTGCCAGTACCGCAGATCGGTCTGAGCCTGCTGGCGCTGCGCGTCGGTGACGATGACCGAGGCGTTGCTGGCCGCGACCTCCACCAGCATGGCCGCGGTCGGCAGCCGCGCCGGGCCGAAGGCCCCGGCCTGGTCCGCCGATCCCGGCACGGGGGCGAGGAAATACCCCCCGGAGGTGGCAAAGCCGAGATCTGCGGCCAGCTGCCACTGCATGACGTCCAGGTTCTCGCTCCAGCCCGGGGCGACGGGGACGACGACGGCGCCGGGCGGCAGGTGCTCCTGCCACAGGCCACTGCTGAAGAAGACCGGGGCGGGCGGGCGCTCCGACACAGTGATCGGCGTCGGGGCGAGCGGAACCAGCGCGACGGCAATGGCACCCACCCACATCCGCGCCGCGAGGCGGCGGTCCCCGCCCAAGCGGTCGCCGACCAACCGGCCTGCGGCGACCTGCCCAGCGTCTGGCTGGACCAGCCGGTTCAAGGAGATCGCGATCAGGAGTCCGATGATCGGGGTCAGCAGCAGTCCCATCCGGGTCGGCACGACAGAATCTGCGATCGGCAGGTCGCTGAGCAGGCTCCACGGCCCTGGCACCTCAGTCGGCTCGCCGCGGAACGTGACCGCCGGCCCCAGGGAAAGGACGGCGAACACCCCTCCGGTCACGGCAAGGCTGACGACGACCCGGTCGCGCCGCTGCCAGGCCACAATGAGGGCGACCAGCAGCAGCAGCCCCCAGCCGAAGAAGGTGTTCTCCTCGACGGCCCCCTGGGCGAGGTCGGCCGCCGCCTCGGCCGAGCCGCCGAGCGACTCCGTCGCATACGCCGGGAACGCGGCCAGATCCGTCCCGTACGCCCGAGCCCAGACCGGCACGCCGTGATAGGCCATCGGGCCGAAGAACTGCCGGGACAGCGGATAGGCCAGCAGCGAGCCAGCGACGAGCGCTGTGACAGCGAAAGCCTTCAGGGCGCCTGCAACGTGCGGAAGGATCTCGGCCGGACGCAGGCACCCCAGTACCAGGACGAACACCCCCAGGGCCAGCGCCGTCAGGAACAGCAGCTCCTCGTTGATGAAGGCCTGCACGACAACCAGCGCGGCCAGCTCCAGCCCTCGGCGCACCGCCCTGCCGGGGGTACGCAGGCGCAGCACGGTCAGCACGATCAGCGGCAGCAGGAACTGCGCGGTCACATTGGGATGAGCGGTGTTCTGGGAGATCATCGCCGGGGAAAATCCGCAGAACAGCCCGCCTGCGAACGCCGCTGAGCGGGTGATGGACAGTTGCCGGGTCAGCACGAGATACCAGCTGGCCGCGGTCGCGGTGGGGGCCAGGACCAGCAGCAGCGCCAGGGAGTACTGCGGCCCTGCCAGCAGGGTCAGCGGTGCCAGCGGGATCCCGAGCCCCAGGATCGAAGTGTTGGCCAGCAGGTTGACGCCGTTCGGCAGGTTCATCAGGTCAGTCGAGAATGGATCGACTCCATCCGTCACCACCCTGGCCGCGTGCGCCAGCACCCACTCGAACAGCAGGGTGTCCTGCCGGTTGGCCGCGACGGTCTGAGCGGTGGGGTCCGCCAGCAGCAAGGCCATCACCCACAGGCCAAGGAACAGGTACGCCAGGATCGCCGCACAATCGTCCGCTTGCAGGCTCGGCCACCGGAGTGGCCGAAACGACCAGGGCACCCTCGGCAACTGGAGTCGCCAGGACGGCCGGACTGTCCGGCGCAGAGTCACGGTCTCATTCACATCCATCGCCGGCTGACTCTACAGTGAACCGGCGTCCCGGGATGTGGCCGACTCAGCCGCTGCGCCGGTTGCCCCACTGGCGGGGCCCCTGAACAGTACCTCTGCGGCCGAACTGGCCGGACCCGCCGGAGGGTGGCCGCGGTGTGGCGCCTTGGGCGTGGGCACGCCGCGCCGCGCGGTTCATGAAAGGCGGATCGGCGTCAACCACTTCGACGTCGTCCGTGCACCCGCCGGTCTCGGGACCGGTCCCGGACTCGGACTCGGGACCGGTCCCGGGCTCGGACTCGGGACCGGTCCCGGACTCGGACTCGGGACCGGTCCCGGACTCGGTCCCGTCGGGTTCCATTCGAAGCTCAGGGGAGGAATCAGGCATCGTGCACATCCTGTCATGATCAACCAAGGGTACCGGCAGAGTCGGTGTCCCCAGGGTGTCATGGCATCGCCGCCGAATCACCCCGGGGTGGATTCTAAAATCAACTTGATGTCCCCTGTGGGCGGTATTCCGGATGATGGGCTGATCGATCCTGCCGCAGCACGGTCCGTGGATCATCCAGCAACGGCTGGAGGGCCACCTCGGCGGCTCCGAGCAGACCAGGTTGGGCAAGCCTCCCAGCGACGATGGGGACCCTGGCAGCCTGGTCGAGGTAGGACCGTCGGGCCACCTCGTCGCGCAGTTCCGCCGCTGCGACGGCAAGCAGGTCGGCGTGCAGGCCGCCGAGCACGACCCGGTCCGGGTTGAACACGTTGACCAAGCTGGCGAGGCCCGCTGCCAGCCGGCGGGTCACCGCGAGGACCGCCGCCCTGGCTGCCGGGTCGCTCGCACTCGCCGCGACCAGCGCCCGTGCGGCCGGCATGATCGGTTCCGGGGTCGGCAGGCCGGCCTCGGCCAGCAGCGCGCTGGGATCCGCCTCCACGTCCAGGCAGCCGAGACTGCCACAGTGGCAGGGTCGCCCGCCTGGCCGGACCGGGATGTGGCCGACCTCCAGGGCGTATCCGGCGCTGCCGGTGTGCAGCCGCCCGTCGAGGACCAGCCCGCCGCCGACCCCGCACTGGCCGGTGGTGACATAGAGCAGGTCGCTGGCGCCGGCGCCTGCCCCGTGCCGGTGCTCCGCCAGGGCTGCCAGGTTCGCGTCGTTGCCGACCAGGACCGGGATCCGGTGTCCCCGGGCAGCCAGCAGATCACCAGTGATACTCGCGACCGGCACCCCGACCGGCCAGTTCAGGTGCAGAGCGGCGAGGGCGGTGCCGTTGCCCGCGACGGCGGACGGCAGGGCGAGGCCGAGCCCGACGCAGCGCTTGGACGCTGTGGCCAGGCGGGCCGCGACCAGATCCGCGACCAGCCCCAGGACAGCCTCTGGGGTCGCCGGACGCGGCAACCGGTGCTCGACGATCTGGCCGGCGACCCCGCCCAGGCCCACGTCGAGCAGGGCGACGCTCTCGTAGTGGACCTGCACGCCGAGAGCGACCGGTGCGTCCGGATGAATCTCGACGCGGTGGGAGGGGCGTCCGGTGCCGCCGCGTTCCGGCCGGGGTCCGGGGATGGTCCGCACCAGCCGGAGGTGTTCCAGGTCGCGCAGCACCGTCCCAGTGGCGGTGCGGGTAAGTCCGAGCCGGTCGGTGAGCTCGGACCGCACACCGTAGCCGGTGTGGACCAGCATGAGTGCCCGGCCGAGGGTGGTCGGCCGGGCGGTGTCCGGGGCTTGCCCGCGGGGAGACATGCTCCTAGTATCCATTTGTGAAGCGACTGGACAAACTCGGCCCGACTACCTCCCGCCGTCCCACCGGCACCCGGACCGCATCCCCCGCATCCCCCGCATCCCCCACACCGTCCCTGGACAGGGATCAGATGACCGTCGCGCTCTACGCGGCACTCGGCGTGCTCGGATACCTGCTCAACGGGCTCGGATCGGTGCTCGGGCCGCTCCAGCGGCAACTGGGCGTCGACCGGACCGCGGTTGCCTACTACCCCAGCCTGTTCGCCCTCGCCCTGATCGCCGTCGGCTTGATCGGCAACCGGGTTGTCAGCAGGCTCGGACACCGCCTGGTGCTGCGCGCCGCCGTCGTCGGCCTGGCACTCGGCGCCCTGTTTCTGGGGAGCCCCACCCGCCAGATCACCCTGATCGGGGCGATCGTCCTCGGCGGCTCCGGAGCATTCCTGGTGCAGGCACTGCCCATCGTCCTGACCGAACGTCACCGCGCAGCGGCCCCAGCGGCCCTGGGCGAGGCCAACGCGGTCAGCAGTCTCGCCTCGATCCTCGCACCGTCCGCCGTCGCGCTCACCGCCGCCGTGGGCGCCGACTGGCGCCTGGGCTACGTGGCACCGGTCCTCCCGGCAGCCGTGGTCGTCGCTATCCTGCTGCGAGCCGTCCCCAACGCTGTCGGTGCCGCCCGGCCCGCCATGGCCGGGGACCTGCCCGACGTCGCTCCCCCGGGGCTGGAGCCCGGAGCGCTGATGCCCCGGTGGATCGACGTGCTGCTCGCCGTCAGCGTCGAGTTTTGCCTGGTCTTCTGGGCTGCCGACGCCTTCACCGAATGGCACGGCGCCGGCCCGGCCACCGCACCCACCCTCGCCGCACTGTTCCTCGTCGGCATGGCGCTGGCCCGCACCGCAGCGACCCCGCTGACCACCGGGCACCACCCACTGCGCGTCATCCTCGCCGCCTGCGGCACAGCCGGAGCGGGATTCTTCGCGTTCTGGTTGATTCCTGGCACACTTGGCGCCGCCGCAGGACTGCTGGTCGCAGGCCTCGGCGTCGCACTGCTGTACCCGGTCACCCTGTCCCGGGTGGTCGCAGCCTGGCCGCACGACATGGACCGGGCGTCAGCCAGAGCCGCGCTGGCCTCCGGCACGGCGATCGGCCTCGCTCCCCTGTGCCTGGCCGGCCTGGCCGACCAGTTCCGGCTCCACACCGCCTACCTCATCGTGCCCGCCCTGCTGGCGACCCTCGCAGCACACGCCGCCTTCCGCTTACTCCGGCGGCGGCGGACGACAGCCGACCCGGTTTCACCGGGCACGGCACTGCCCTCGGCCAGTGGTTCTTGACTGACCGCGCCGATCCATGGCCGTACGAAGACCAGCCAGGCCGAGTCCTCGGGGTACGGCCTCCGCCGCGCAGTACCCGCCCGCTCGGCGGCATGACAGCGCGTTCAGCGCGACGCTCTGACGGGCGTTGGCTCGTGCTGCGCACTCGCCCTCGCCCTTTCGGTGCTTCATGCGGCAGTCAGGCGACGCGGCGGGCCGGCCGCAACAGCGTGAGCGCCCGCAGCGCCTCGATGCGGGAGATCGGCTGGTCTTCCTCAGCTTGGAGCGCCAATGATGTCTCGATCGCCTGCCTGATCCAGGTGGTCTTGGGTACTCCGGCGACTCGGGCCGCGGCAGCGACCGCGGCATCGACCGCGCTGGGCAGGCGAAGGGAGCGGACAACCATGACGTCTGATCCCGCTGGCGGCAACGCTGCAAGTAGCGCTTCCTCCTGGTCTGGGGTGGAGGGAGTGTCGAAGGTCAGGTTGTCCATGAAGGTGCTGGTCTCGTCAGGGGTCGTCGGCAGACCTGGGTTGTCACTCATCGAGCCTGCTCCCATCTCGTGTATTCGGCCGATTCCGCAGTGGTCATGTCGCTGGCGCCGATGATCTTCCACGTGAAGCCGCTGACGTGGTACACGGCCACGATTGGCGCTCGGTCCGCGCGAGTGCGCCCCCAGACGGTGAGCACCCTTGCACCTGATTGGCCTGTGGCGGTTCTCGGCCAACGGCGTGTGGCCTCCAAGACCTGCCGCACCTCGTACGGTTCGACGCCATCCAGGGCGTGCATGGCCCATTCTTCCCACTCATACGGCACTCCACGACTGTACTACCTCCGTGATACGTTCCGCGACAGACTCGAAGCTGCTCGGCTCCTGGGCTGGACTGTCGATATGCCGGCGTCCGCACGGCGATCTGGACGTCGCGGAGCCTGACGCCAGCGTCAAACATCGTCGTGACGAAACGGAATCAGCACGATCTTGGTACCCTTGCCGACCACCCGCAGGATGCGATGGCCGTGTTACTCGCCGAGATCAGCGTTCGATCTCGGCCCAGGCGCACAGCGATGGCAACGGACAGCAGAGGCGCGGTTTCAACCTCACACCAGCGACGTAGCCCTCGACTCGTCGGACAAGCTCTCCATCGGAGCTTCGCCCCGATGCTGCCGCCCGCCACTCACCCCAAGTTTCATATCAGGAAGGTGTCGAGCCAGTCGCTGGTGCCTGCCAACCAGCAGCCGGTAGGATCATAGTATGACCATGAAGCTCAGTATCAGTGTGCCTGACGATGTTGCCGCATACCTCCAGAGCCAGGACAACGTCTCCGCCGCCGTCACCGAGGCCGTCCGTCGCGTGCTTCCAGAGGTGCGACGCTCGCGTCAACGTGACGCGGCCCAGGCATACGGCGAGTACCTGCGGCGGCGGACCCCGCAACAGGTCGAGTCCGACAGGCTGCTGATCGAGAGCAGTAACGACATCGCGCTGCGTGATTCCCAGTGGTGAGACGGGGGCAAATCTGGACGTTGTTGCGCGGCGGAAGCCAGCATCGGGTCTTGGTCATCAGTAATGATGAGTACAACAGCGTCGATGAGCTGGCAGTCTGGGCACTGACTGTCGTGCGGGAGGTACCCCATCCCAACCATCTGGCGGTACGCCTTGGTCGCGACGATCCCCTCGCCGACGCATACGTCAGGATTCACGGCGTGGTCCAGATCCTTGACCGGAGCGCATTGCGGGACAACCACGGGTTCGTCTCACACGCCACGATGAACACCGTGGAGGCGGCACTCCGGGAGTTCCTGGAGTTGCCGTAGCGATCCGTCCGGGCGGCTACTGAAAGTCACCACGTCTCATGATCCAGACTCGCGCCAATGTATCGGAGGCTCCACGGAGCCATGGCCCGACCGGCCCTGCCTCCGATTGGAGAATACGGTGCTATCGGCCCATCGGGCAGAAACCCTTCCCTCAGCGCTTTTCCAGCGCCTCCGGAATGAGTGCCAGGTTCTGGATGGCCGCTAGCCCATACTGTGCCGCGTCGTTTGTGGACACGAAGGTCGCCTCGTCGACTGGGCAGAGCACCGATGGGCCGACGACCCTCGTCGCGCGCCAGACCGGTTCGTTCTGAAGTGCATTCGTGTTGAGCTGGTCGCCCTCCCCCCGCTGGAACGCCTGCCATGCTCTGCTGGCGAGCGCCGCGTTGCCGGCCTGGGCCGCCGCATACGCCGTCAGGCGGCTGTGGGCCTGGATGAGCGAGATCCCTGCCAGTCGCCGGCCGACCGCCGCCTCCTGCTCTGCTGGCGAGGCCAGGTAGAGCTGGCAGTACCGCAGCCAGGCCCGCTCAAAGGACGGCTGACCCAGCGGGGTATCCCGAGTGAGCGCGATCAGCTCCGAGCACAGCTCGACCAGGCCGAACACGGCGGAGAGGTGCGAGACGGCGGTTGGCTCCCGGCCGGGCCGGCCGGGAGCCAACCGCCCCGTTCCCAGGTCCAGCAGGGCCTCGCCGGTAAGGAAACCCCAGGGCAGATCGCCGATGTCCCGCATGGTGCCAAGGAGTTTCTCCCGGGCTGCCACGTCTCCGGCTCGCTCCCACTGGGCAAGCCAGGCCGCCACCAGGGCACCCCAGTCCGTGCCAAGACCGACCGCCAGGGTGTGCGGATCCGGGGTGTACACCCCGTCGCGAATCTTGCGAATCGGATCGAGGGCCAGGAAGGTCCGCTCGGCCTCGGCCAGCTCGCTCAGCAGGTCGCCGGTGCGCTCGTCAGCGGTCAGAAAATAATAGATCCGCCGGTAGGCAGCGCTGGAGATGCGCAGCTGCTTGGCGCTGCATCCCCAGTGCTGGACATTGTGCCGCGTGCCGAGCCCCTGCCACCGCCCGGTGTGGTACACGTCCACCTCCCCGGTATGCCGGGTCATCGCCTCCGCGAAGCGGAAGACCTCCGCGCGCCCGGTCCGCAGGAACTGGGTCCACAGCCACAGGTCCGGAGACAGCTCGGAGTTGTCCCAGGCATAGCCGCCAACGTCGTACCGCCACTGGTGCCGGTCAGCATCGTAGGTGTGCATGATGTCGCCGTAGTCCCAGAACCCGTACCAGCGCCGCTGTTCACGCTGGGTGCGGTAGAAATCGAAGAGGAAGTCGAGCCGGTCCTCGATCGTTGCCCTGGCCGGGGTGGAGCGGTCGACCGGCGCCCAGTCCCCGAAAACCCCCGCGGCCTGGATCCGCTCTGGCGAAACGACGAGCAGCGCCGGATCGTTCATCGCGGCGGCGTAGTCCGCCAGCGCATCCGCTGGCGGGGTCGCGGCGTGCGCGCGGAGGACGAGCTCGTGCGTTCGAGCGATGCCCCGAGCGTCCCCGAAGGCGGGCTCGTAATCCTCGTAGGTGATCTCCAGCCCCTCCAGCTGCTCCCCGAAGGTGTCCTGGCCGAGCCCGTCGTGGTAGAAACGCAGGTCCATCGCTGGAGCCGAGGGGGACCACAGCCAGACGGTCGCCGTCGCGGTGCTCTTCGCCGCGTCGCGGATATCGAGCCGGGTCGGATACAGCCGCCAGAAGTCCCGCAGGCCGAACCCGAGGCCGCCGCTGATCCC
>JAFGOK010000333.1 GCA_016926535.1 Micromonosporaceae bacterium
CGCGAAACCATCAACAGAGCCCTCGCCATCGCTGCGGGCACGAGCGCTGAGGATCGAGCCCGCGGGTTGGCCTGGCTTCAGGAGAACCCAGCGGACATTCTCGACTTTGATGCTCTCGCCGAGGCCGAGCGTTCGGGCGCATGAGCTACCTCTCATCGCGCTCACGGCGCAGCAGCACCGGCTCACCCTCATCCACGCGGACGCTGACTTCGCCTCGATCGCCAAGGTCCGCCCGGGGATTGCCATGATTCGCATCGACCCCCAGCAGGGGTGACCGCCCTCACAACGATCCCCTCGGCACCACCCACTCCCCCGGCTGGCCAGTGATGGCTGCGATCCGGTCGTAGTCGGCGTCATAGTGCAACACGGTCACTCCCTGTAGCTCAGCCGTCGCGTCTCCCCGAGGATCGGGGCTGCGTCCTCAGGCACTTCCCCCCTCGGGCACCTCGTCGCTGTCCGGATCGTCCAGCCAGCCCTCCGGCAGGATCACCCGAGCCGAAGCAGTGGTACGCCCGCGCGGCTGGCCCAACTGCCGCTCCGGGAAGGTCGCCTCGGCGTCCAACTGGCAGAGCAGGTCGCCCAGCTCCGCCAGGGACGACACCATCGCTAGATCACGCCGCAGCCGGCTGCCAACAGCGAATCCCTTGAGGTACCAGGCGACGTGCTTGCGGAAGTCGGCGCAGGCGTGTCCCTCAGCGCTCCAGCCGCGCGGACGCCGCTCGATCAACACCCGGTCGGTGCCCCGTGCCATGGCCCGCTCCTCCGCCGCGACGGCCCGCTCAACCAGGAGGGTTGCGTGCCTGCGCATGGTGGCGGCCACCTGCCCCAGGGTCGGCAGCGCCCGCCGGAGCTCGCCGTTGAAAGCCGCGGCGAGGTCACCGAATAGCCAGGGCCGGCCGAGCGCCCCCCGGCCGATCACGACGCCGTCAGCTCCGGTCGCCGCGACCATACGAAGGGCGTCCTCGGCCTCCCAGAGGTCGCCGTTGCCGAGGACCGGGATGGTCAGCAGCCGCTTCAGGTCTGCGATGGCAGCCCAGTCCGCCCGCCCGGAGTAGCCCTGGACCGTCGTACGCCCGTGCAGGGTGACCGCTGCGGCCCCGGCGTCCTGGGCTGCCAGTCCCGCGTACCGGAAGGTCAGATGGTCGGCGTCAATGCCCTTGCGCATCTTGACGGTGACAGGGATGCCAGCGGGACTGGCCGCGTCAACGGCGGCAGCGACCACCCTGGAGAACAGCCGTCGCCGCCACGGCAGGGCCGACCCCCCGCCCTTGCGTGTGACCTTCGGCACCGGGCAACCGAAATTCAGGTCGATGTGGTCGGCGAGGTCCTCGTCGGCCACCATCCGCACGGCGTCTGCGACCACCGCCGGATCGACCCCGTAGAGCTGGAGGCTACGGGGATGCTCTCCGGAGGAAAACTCCACCATCCGCATGGTCTTCTCATTGCGGATCAGCACAGCCCGCGCTGTGACCATCTCGCAGACATACAGGCCCCGGGTGGTGCAGGGGGCCTGCGTAGGGGAGATGACCTCTGTCATCGACGACGCGGCGGCCTCCGCCTGCTCACGGCAGAGCTGCCGGAACGCCGCGTTGGTGATCCCCGCCATCGGGGCGAGGACCACCGGCGGATCGACGGCGTACCGCCCGATCTGAAGTGGCATGGAAGCGTTCGGGTGGCCGATCAGCAGGCGACCAGCCGCTCTGCGAGGTAGCCCGCGACCGCGTCCAGCGATACCCGCTCCTGGCTCATCGAGTCGCGGTCCCGGACGGTCACCGCCTGGTCGTTGAGGGTGTCGAAGTCGACCGTGACGCAGAACGGGGTGCCGATCTCGTCCTGGCGACGGTAGCGCCGACCGATCGCCCCGGCGTCGTCGAAATCGACGTTCCAGCGCTTGCGCAGGTCAGCGGCCAGCTCCCGGGCCTTGGGCGACAGGTCGGCGTTGCGCGACAGCGGCAGCACCGCCACCTTGACCGGGGCCAGGCGCTTGTCGAATCGCAGGACGGTCCGCTTGTCGACGCCCCCCTTGGTGTTGGGGGCGGTGTCCTCGTCGTAGGCCTCCAGCAGGAAGGCCAGCACCGCGCGGCTGAGACCCGCTGCCGGTTCGATGACGTAGGGCATCCAGCGCTCGCCGGAGTCGGTGTCCAGGTAGGACAAGTCAATCCCCGAGTGCCTGCTGTGGGTGGTCAGATCAAAGTCGGTCCGGTTGGCGATGCCCTCCAGCTCTGCGAACTCGGTGCCGCCGAACTGGAAGCGGTACTCGATGTCGACCGTGCGCTTCGAGTAGTGGGAGAGCTTCTCCTTGGGATGTTCGAACCAGCGCAGGTTGGACTCGGACAGGCCAAGACCGGTGTACCAGTTCCAGCGCTCGGTCAGCCAGTACTCGTGCCACCGCTCGTCGGTGCCAGGAGCGACGAAGAACTCCATCTCCATCTGCTCGAACTCGCGGGTACGGAAGATGAAGTTGCCCGGCGTGATCTCGTTGCGGAAACTCTTGCCGACCTGCGCGATCCCGAACGGCGGCCTCTTGCGGGCCGAGGTCGCGACGTTCTTGTAGTTGACGAAGATGCCCTGCGCGGTCTCCGGCCGCAGGTAGTGCAGGCCTTCCTCGGTCTCGACCGGGCCGAGGTGCGTGCGCAGCAGGCCGTTGAACATCTTCGGCTCGGTGAAGGTGCCGCGGTTGCCGCAGTTAGGGCAGGACAGCTCGGTCAGGCTCGCCGGCATCGCCCCACCGTGCTTCTCCGCGTAGGCCTCCTCCAGGTGGTCGGCACGAAACCGTCTGTGACAGGACTGGCACTCGGTCAGCGGGTCGACGAACTCGTCGACGTGGCCGGAGGCGACCCATACCTGGCGGGCCAGGATGACCGAGGAGTCCAGGCCAACGATGTCGTCGCGCTGCTGGACCATCGCCTTCCACCACTGCTGGCGGATGTTCTCCTTCAGCTCCACCCCGAGCGGACCATAGTCCCAGGCCGACCTCGTCCCGCCATAGATCTCGCTGCAGGGGAAGACGAAACCCCGCCGCTTGGCGAGACTGACAACGGCATCGATGCGATCGGCGGCCATATTCTCTCCTTGTGCCCTCCCACGTCGACTGGATTGCCGGCGTGGCGTGCAACAGGCTACCCGCAGCCGCTATCGCTCCCCGCAGACGGTCATGCCCTCCAGAGCGTTCCTGACCACATACTGCCGCACCACGACGCCTCGCCGGCTGTAGCTGACGTTCGCATCGACCAGCAAGTCGGCCGAGTTCTCTGGATCACTGCCAACGTCCTCGGCGACGCTGAATCCGACCACCGGATCCTGGCGCTCGATCCGGCTGAAGGTCTGCAGCGACCGGTCATCGGTAAGATCATCACAGAGCAGCCGGTACGCGGCGGGATAGTCTCGATCTTGCAGCGCCTCCAGATACTGGATCACCAACTGGCGAGCGTTGAAATCCGCCTCCTGGACCGAGCCGGCATACAGGAACCCGAGCCCGACGAGGCCCCCGACGCAGCACAGGACCATCACCAGCGCCCCGGCACCGAGGCCGATCCACAATCGCTTGGCGTCCCGCTGGGCGGGAGGGGCCGCGAAGGGGGGGTGCACGCCAGGACCAGGCGGGACCGGCGGCTCCTTGCCCGGACCGGCCGAAACCGGGCGCTCCCCGCCAGGACCGGGCAAAACCGGGCGCTCGCTGCCGGACTCTGCGGGACCTGCGGGACCTGCGGGACCTGCGGGCTCTGCGGAATCCCCGCTCTGCGCTGACCAATCAACCGGCGCGGGCCAGTCAACCGGGGCTGGCCAGTCAACCGGCGCGGGCCCAGCCGGCGCTGAGGGGGTCGCGGTAGGCCCCGGCTCGGGCTGCGCTGTCATACCGCCGATCGTAGCCAGCCCGGCGGCCATGCCGCCGGGGAGACCGGTAGGGTGCTGGGCGTTCGACCGAGGAAAGGCACAACTCGTGGTGCACCGCCTGCTCACCCGGCTGGGTCGTCTCAGCGTCACCGCCGTCTTTCTCACCACCACCGCACTCGTTGTCGCTGCCCTCCTCGTCGGCGGCTGGTTCGGGGTAGCGGTCCTGCTCGCGATCGGGGGTGTGCTGGCAGCCTTGCTGGCGCGCCTGTGGCCGGCCCTGGACGCGCGGGGACGCGCCTCCCGGGTCCTGCTGCTCGCCCTGCTCGGTGGGCTGGTCGTCCTCGTCGCCGCACGTTGACGTCTGCCCCGCCATCCGGCTCCGGAGCCCGCCGCTCGGCCAATTCGGTATTCAACCCCGCAATCGGGACCCTGAGGTCGGGCAGAGGAAATCTCTGATGGCAGGCGAATCCTCATCATGGCAAAGCAGCAGTACTCGCGAAATGCTCACTATGAATGTTGCAATTCATATTCGTATCGGGTTGGTGGGTCTGGCTTGGACGTGGTATTCATGTCTAGTGATTCCAGGTGTTCGAGATGATCACTAGGGGGATTTCCTGTGACGGGGCAGGACGATCAGACCAGCACAGTGACTCCATTGGCTGACGCGATTTTACAGTTGCGGGACAGAGATATCCTGTCCATGCATGCTCTTCCCTGGGCCCAGCGCCGTTCGGTGACTGGAAGCAGTCTTGAAGAGGCGTATGACGAAACCATCGGTCGTGATTTTCCGAATACGGACTGCGTCTTCGCTGGCGGCGCTCTGGACAGCTTCTTCCGCCCCGAGGCAGCGCTGGACCTCGCTCAGCACTGCGCTGCGGAAGCCTTTGGCGCGGACTATACATTCTTCATTTCCTGCGGTGTCGCTCTCGCCTCCAAGGTTGCGCTCTCGACCTGCTGCGAGCCTCTGTCACGGGTCCTGCTGTGTGATCCAGGCGCAACGGTCTCGCCCGCGTGGCTGCCGGAGTCGGTTGACGTCGTCAGAGTCCCGCTCTCCGAGCCCGACGGTCTGCCCCGTACGGGCGACCTGCTTGACCTGCTGGGCACAGCCGCAGGACAAGGATGGCCATTCACGACACTCGTCATGTCCGCCCCAGGCGCGGACCTGGGCTACGACTATCCCCGGCTGCTGGATGAGTGCTTGCGACGCTCACCAGATATGACCATTATCGTCGATGAGTCTCCCTGCGGTGTCCACAACTTCCATTCCACCCTGCGGCCCGGCACCGCGCTCGGCGCGGCTCAGATGGTGAGTCGTCAGCTCGGGAAGGAAATCCGGATGATGGTGGTCCATGCGGCCAGTCAGACGATGATAGCGGCAGGGCAAGGGGCTTACCTGCATGTCTTCGGTCCGATTGACCTCATCGAGTCCGTGCGACGCAGCCTGTATTCCTGTATTCCTGTATTCCTTTCACACGACGTCACCGAGCTTCCCGATTCTCGCATCGCTTGATCTTGCTCGCGCCCATGCGCAGGAAAGCGGTCCGGCGACCTGCGATCCACGTGCCGGATTCGCCTGACGCCGACGGTCCGTGGCCTGGTCGGGACGGTTCCCTTGGGGTGTTCA
>JAFGOK010000334.1 GCA_016926535.1 Micromonosporaceae bacterium
GGGTGAACTCCTGGCGGAAGCCGTCCAGTTGCCGCTCGCTGAGCCTCCCCTCGACGAACGCCCGGGAGTAGATACCGGGGGACGCATGCCCCTGGAAGAAGATCTGGTCGCCCCCACCGGGGTGGTCCTTGCCCCGGAAGAAGTGGTTGAGACCGACCTCGTACAGGTGCGCCGCGCTGGCGTAGGTCGAGATGTGCCCGCCGACCGCGATGCCGGGTCGCTGTGCCCGATGGACCAGCATCGCGGCGTTCCAGCGGACGTAGGCGCGGATGCGCCGCTCGATGGCCTCGTCCCCGGGATAGGGCGGCTCCTGGTCGACCGGGATCGTGTTGATGTAGTCCGAGGTGGTCAGTGGCGGAAGGTCGAGCTTGCGCTGCTCGGCGTGTTCCAGGAGCCGAAGCACGACGTCACTGGCCCGATCGGGCCCCGCGGCGTCGATGAGGCCATCCAGCGAGGTGATCCACTCTGCGGTCTCCTCCGGGTCGACATCCGGTTGCTGGCCTCGTGGGCCGGTCCCGTACACCAAGCGTGGGCGTTCAGACATCGCTGGACTTCCTTTGCGAACGGAGTGGCCCGATGGTCGACCGGGTCCAAACACTGAGCTGATCTGGATTGTTTCCAACGTTACTAATGGTAAAGCGGCGGGTGCCGCTGCTATTCCGCGAACGCCGGGTGCCCGGTGTGATCTGGATCCGGTCCTGGATGGTCGACTCGCGCTCGGAACCTGGCAGTCGGTCTGTCTTGTCGACCCGAATGTCAGCAACACTACCCGAACCGTGCGATTGTCCTTTCTGCCTGGCTGAGGTTGCCTGAGTCTTCGAGTTGCGATCCTGCTGCCAGTGCTGGGCGAGGGCGGAACCAGGCCGGTTCCGTGATGATCCGGCGCGTCGATCATCTGAGGACACACCCATCGTGAGAGAGAATCGTGGCGTGATTGAGCGCCGCATCGCTGTCGTATTCGTGGTTGATCCGCATGGTCGGGTGCTCATGCAGCACCGGTCCCCTGACGCGGCCGTCTCGCCGAACCAGTGGAGCATGCCCGGGGGCAAGATCGAGGATGGTGAGCTTCCGATCGAGGCCGCGCGAAGGGAGGTTCACGAGGAGACCGGCCTGATGGTGACCGATCTGGTCCCGATCTGGTCCGGCACCAGGCCATCGGTCAAGACCGAGGACGGGATCGTCGAGATCCACGCCTTCGCGACCTCGACCACGGCAGAGCAGCGAGACATCGTCCTCGGCGAGGGGCAGGCCATGGTCTTTCTCTCCCCGGAGGAGGCTCTTGCCCGCGACCTTGGGATCACCGCGTCCATCGTGCTCGCCCCGTTTCTCCGTTCCCCGGAGTACCAGCGACTGCGCCTTCACACTGGCACCGACTGAGTGGTTTCGGCCATGCTGTCGAATGTGACCACCCCCCAGGACCTTGACGAGAATCTCCGATCCCGCCTGGAAGGGCTGACGGCCTCCGGCGGATACCAGCCAGATGCTTCTGGCCCAGTGTGTGACGGGACGACCCTCACCGGCGACCTCGCCCGGCAGATCCTCGAGGCGCAACTGTCCAGCAGACACCTGGATCTCGCAGCGCGGTGGCTGGCCAGTTTTGACGCGGGGTTCTACACCATCGGGTCGTCCGGCCACGAGGGCAACGCCGCCGTCGCCGTGGCCCTGCGCCCGACCGATCCCGCCCTGCTGCACTACCGTTCCGGGGCGTTCTACTGCGCCCGCGCGGCTCAGGTCGCCGGATCCGATTCGGTGGGGGACGTGCTGCGCGGGCTGGTCGCCTCGGCGAAGGAACCGATGACCGGCGGCCGCGGCAAGCTGTTCGGAAGCCCGACCCTCAACATCATTCCGACGATGAGCATGGGAGCCGCCCATCTGCCCCGGGCGGTCGGTCTGGCCCACGCCCTTGGCAAGGGCAGGCCACTGGAAGCGGCGGGGACCTGCTGCGACTGGCCACCTGACGCGATCGTCTACTGCTCCTTTGGTGATGGTGCGATCAACAACGCTGCCGCGACGGCGGCCCTCAATGCGGCCGGGTGGCTCGAACGCAGCGGGCTGCGCTTGCCTCTGCTGCTGGTCTGCGAGGACAACGGCCTCGGTCTCAGCGTGCGCTCTCCGGAGGGCTGGGTCGCCGACACCCTGCGGTTCCGGCCGGGGCTGCGCTACTTCGCCGCCGATGCCTGTGACGTCGTGGCGACGTACGACGAGGCGGAACGGGCCGTCACGTGGGTGCGCAAGCACCGCCGGCCCGCCGTGCTCCACCTGAGTACGGTCCGGCTGATGGGCCACGCGGACGACGACCTCGAGGCGGTCTACCGAACTGTCAGCGAGGTGGCCGCCGATGTTGCGAGAGATCCGGTCGTGGCGACCGCCCGCCTGCTCATCGAGGCGGGGTTCGCGACGGCGGAAGAGATCATTGCGCGGTATGACGAGATCGGGTGGCGGGTCCGGCGGACGGCGGAGGAGGTGCTGACGGAGCCGCGCCTGTCCTCGGTTTCGGAGATCATCTCGCCGCTCGCCCCTCGCCGGCCCCTCGGCATCGCTCGGGCGGTGAGTGACGCCGGTACGAGAGTCGTCGCAGAAGACCTCGACCGGGACTCGATCTTCGCCGGCAAACTGCCGGAAGAGGCCAGACCGCTCACCCTGGCCCAGACCATCAACGCGGCGCTGACCGACGGGATGCTGGCGTACCCGCAGATGCTGGTCTTCGGGGCGGACGTCGCGGCCAAGGGCGGCATCAACGGGGTGACCAAGCACCTGCGTGACCGGTTCGGCAAGGCCAGGGTCTTCGATACCCTGGTGGACGAGACGTCCATCCTCGGGCTGGCTCTCGGTAGCGGCAGCGCGGGGATGCTGCCGGTCCCCGAGATCCAGGTCCTGTCCTACCTGCACGGTGCTCAGGAGCAACTGCGGACTCAGGCGGCGATGACCCAGTTCTTCTCGCAGGGGGTCCTGCGAAATCCGATGGTCCTTCGGGTGCCAGGTTTTGCATGTGAGGGGGGATTGCGCGGATACGTCTCGAATGACAATGCGCTCGCAGCCCTGCGGGATGTGCCCGGGCTCATCGTCGCTGTGCCTGCCCGAGCCGAGGACGCTGCCCCCATGGTGCGGACCTGCCTGGCCTCCGCGGTGGTCGACGGTAGCGTCGCGGTCATCATCGAGCCCATCGCGCTGTACGGCACGAGAGATCTGCACGAGGAGCAGGACGGATTCTGGCTGGCCTGCTACGCGCCCCCGGCCGACTGGGGTGGGGTTCACGTTCCCATTGGCAAGGCGAGGGTGTACCCGGAGGGCAGCGGAGAGGACCTGACCATCGTGACGTTCGGCAACGGGGTCCGGCCCGCCCTGCGCGTGGCCCGCAGGCTCGCAGGGGAGGGGATCGGGACGAGAGTCGTGGACCTGCGCTGGCTGGCGCCGCTGCCTCTCGCTGACATCATGCGAGAATCATCCGCGACCGGGCGGGTGCTGGTCGTTGACGAGACCCGCCGGTCGGGTGGCATCAGTGAGGGTGTGCTGGCCGTGCTGGTCGATGCCGGGTACGTCGGTGCCGCGCGCAGGATCGCGGCGGTCGACTCGTTTGTTCCGCTCGGGCCATCGGCAGAGCACGTGCTGGTCAGCGAGGAACAAATCACGCAGGGAGCCAGGTCGTTGCTGATGCACTAGGTGCGTGCTGCCGGAGCATGTTGGGTACGATTTCCCGCGCTTTCGGTGCGCCACTTGCGTCAAGGCGCCTTACTGTGTGGACTACCCGCTAAGTGAACCAAGACCCGGCGAGGTCGCTCGTTGTTGCGGTACCGCGGCGGGACATCGGCAAGATAGGGAGGCATCGAACAGTGAACGCGACCGAGGGCCAGGCCGAGGTACGGAGCCTGGCGGACCGGTTCGGCATCGAATCGGGCATGGTCGTTATGGAGATGGGGTACGACCAGGACGTCGACGAAGATCTCCGCGACGTGTTGATTGACCGCTGCGGCGAGCTGGTTGATGAGGACACCGACGAGGTTGTCGATGTCGTGCTGCTGTGGTGGCGCGACGGCGACGGTGACCTGGTCGAGACCCTGATCGACGCGCTCACGCCGCTGGCGGATAACGGCGTTGTCTGGCTGCTCACGCCGAAGGCTGGGCGCTCGGGGCATGTTGAGCCGAGCGAGGTCAGCGAGTCGGCGCCAACTGCCGGCCTCCAGCAGACCTCAACCATCAACGCCGGTAAGGACTGGACCGCCTCCCGACTCGTCACTCCCAGGGCCGCGAGGACCCGACGCTGAGCATGACTCCGGCGGCCGACTGTCGCCGGAGCTAGAGTCCGGGGAGGGCGTAGTACGATGCTGGCCGCGCGGGCCGCTGCCTGGACCGCGCGGCCAGCATGGTTGGCCAGCATGGTTGGCCAGCATGGTTGGCCAGCATGGTTGGCGTTGCCAGCGTGTGGTTGGTGTGGTTGGTGTGGTTGGCGTCACGGGGCGGCAGTCAGGCTGACGCTGGGGGAAGCAGAGAGACTCGGGGCCGTCGCCGGGGGCGACGATGCAACACTTGACCCTGGCTTGGATTGGGTGTGCGGCGCCGTTGTTGGCTGTTGTGCGGGCTGTGCCTTTGGGGCAAACACCCGGAACCCGCCGAACTCAACGTTGAACGACGTGTCGGACCCAGGGTGGCCGCCTGCGGTCACCTTGCCGTAGCGGATCTGGTCGTCTCGGATCGGATCGCCGAGCCGGACTCCGCTGAGGTACGTCGTGAGCTCGTCGTTGACGATGATGAGGCCGACGACGGCGTGCTGAGGCCGGTAGTCATAGCGCCATTCGCCGAGCCGGACCGTGTCGGTGGAGGTCTGCCCGAGGCGGTAGAGCCGCGCGTATCCGTCGCAGATTGCGAGCGAATAGCCTTTTGTCCCCGTACGGGCCCAGATGGCGGCGCATCCGCTGTGGACGGTGACCTCCGTCTCAATGGCAACGTCGTAGAAGATCTGGTTGACCGAATGCTGATCCTGGATTGTGCATCCGGTGAGATCCGTTGCGTCAGGGCGCACAACCTTCAGGGTCTCTCCGGCCGCCTCACACCTGCCGCCCTCCTTCTCGTCCTTCGTCAGCCACAGGTCCTCTGCTGGGCCGCTGGCGGCGACCACCCAGTCGGACGGAACCCAGGTAGGGCGGTCAAGGCGCTGGTAGGGCGGCTGGGTCGCGGACGGTGAGGCCGACCTGGTCGCTCCGCCCTGGGTGCTGCCACCGCGGTCGAAGGCCGGCAGAAGGGCGTACGTCACCGCGACAGCGGCGAGGACGGATAGGACAATCAGGAAAGGAAGCCACAAGGTAAGGCGGCGGCGTGGCGGGATGCCCGTCGCCGCGTAGACCGTCGCAGGGCGTAACTGGACATGGGGCTGGGACTGAACAGGAAGCTGGGGATGGGGATAGGACTGGACAGGGGCCTGCGGCAGCGACTGCGGCGCGTGGTACTGCGGTTGCGGAACGGTGGGCTGCTGGGATGGGCTGGTACCGGAGCTGAGATACGGCTGGGCCGCGGGGGCGTGTTGCTGCAGCGCGCCCTCCGCGACGACGAGTTCCGGCTGCTCCAGTGCTGTTGGCGCGATACCGAGCTCTCGCTCGAGCACAGTCGCGACGAGCGGGATCCGGCTGGAGCCGCCGACGAGGAACACCCCGGCCAGCCGCTCTTTCGGCAGCTGGGACCAGCGCAGCACGGCTGCCGTCGTCCTGGCCGTACGCTCGATCGCCGGCCGGGCGAGTGCTTCGAACGCGACTCTTGAGAGGCTGGCATCAGTCCCGGCGGACGGGATGTGGAAGGTCGCGGTCTCGGCTCTGGACAGCCGCTCCTTGACCATCCTGGCGTCATCCCACAGCGATCTGCGGTGGCGGCGGTCCTCGGGAGTCTGCGGGCAACTCAGGCGCTGCCACACCTCGGTGTGCTGGTCGCCGAGGTGCTGGCGGGTGTGCTCGACGACCAACTCGTCGAGGTCAAGACCGCCGAGATCGTCGATGCCGTCGACCGCGCGGACGTCGAAGCCCTGCTGGGTGCGGATGACCAGGCTCGCGTCGAAGGTCCCACCCCCGAAGTCGTACACCAGGACACCCTGGTCCAGGGCGAACCGCTCTCCCATCAGGCCGGCGAAGTACTGGGCGGCAGCGACCGGCTCTGGGACCAGTGCCGGGTTGCTGAGCCCTGCCTGGCTCGCGGCCTCCAGAAGGATCAGCCTGCGGGAGACGCCCCAGGCGGCCGGGTGGCTCAGGACAACCTCGGCTGGCTGGCCCCCGAGGACCCGGACCGCCTCTTCCCGCACCCTGGCCAGTACTGCGGCGATCAGCGTCGAGACCGGGAACTCCTCGGTCCCGAGCAGGACGGTCGTATCGTCGATCCGTCGTTTCGGGGTGGCTTCGAAGCGGGCGGGATCGATGCGGGCGGCATGGATCGCATCCCGGCCGACGAGCAGATGCGGCAGGCCGCCGGCGCTGTGGGATTCGGCGCACACGGCCGACGGCAGAAGGGGGGACCCGTCGAACAGCAGCGGGCGTACCCTCCCGTCTGGCCATGCGACGAGGCTGACGGTGTGGGAGGTTCCGAAGTCGATCCCGAGTCGGGGGCCAGGGGGCATGGCCGCGAGTCTAAGCGGATAGCCAGGGCTCACGGGCGAGCGGCGTCGATGTCGCGGTACGTCACGCGCGTCCCAGTCGGGTGACCGGGTAAGCTGGCGGTCTCTGGGCGCGTAGCTCAGTGGAAGAGCACTCGCCTTACAAGCGAGGGGTCGCAGGTTCGAAACCTGCCGTGCCCACCAGAGACCCACTCACCTGCGAGATCGTCAGCACGCACCTCATCGCCGGTACGAAGCGCTGCCACTGTGCTGTGGGATCAGAATTGGTGTCTCCGCCACGAGAGTGCGCCTACAGCCCGGGGATGGGGTCCCCTCCTGGGAAGTAGGGGTCGTCGATCCAGACCCCTTCAACTGATTGGGCGTGCGGGAAGTCGGCGTCGTAGGTCATCAGCACGTCGACTTCTGCTTCGACCGCCGAGGCCAGATGAATCGCGTCGGGATTCTTCAGCCTGTAGTGGTGGGCGTAGCGGCGGGCACGGAGGGCCACATCCCGATGAAATTCCACCATCAGAAGCCGAGGATGGTCCAGTTGGGCGACACACCGATGGTCGAGGTCCGGCGGATAGGGATCCGTGCGTCCCCATCCGCGCACCTCGACGAGGGAGAGGGTTGAGATGGCCACTGTCAATTGGCCGGTGTCGGCCAGACGCAGGATCTCGGCAACCGGTTCATGGCCCGGTCGAGCCGTCACCGCCAGGATCAGGGCGTTGGAGTCCAAGTAGACCGAGGTCGGGTTATCAGGACGCCCCACGGATCTCCTCAAGGTAGTCGTCTGGGTCCTGGCCTCCGGTCAGATTGGGATCGAGGCCGACGAGTTGGGCCAGGGGCGGTGCCGTCTCGGGGAGTCGTTCCAGATGACGGAGACGGATGCGCAGTGGCCGTCCTTCGCAGTCACGCTCAATTCGGCCTGAGACTGACACGATGTGTCCCCATACCTGATGGACTGCTTCCAGGTGCTTCTTGTCGAAGATGACCTCGACGCGTCGTCCACCGCGCACCGGCCAGAGTCCCGCGGTGTAGCCGCTGTGGCAACTGATTGTGTCCAGCCTGCCGATGATGGCGCCGATCGATACGCGCCGGATGCTCAGCCCTTCGCGCAGGTGCTCCCCAGCCCTGCGGGTGATGGTGACTTCTCGCACGGGTTGCCGGTCGCGGAGAATCGCGAGTTCCACGCCGTCTGCTGGCAGGAGTCCGAGAAGCTGGGCGAGATCGACGGCGGCTGTTGCCGTGGCCTGGTCCCATCGGTGAGGGATGCCATCGTGCTCTTCTGCTACGGCGAATCCTTCGACGGTGGTGGCCATGAGCTGGTCGAGGCTGGCTGTCGTGGCACCTCTGCGAGGAAGGCTCGGTGCCAGGACTGTCTGCACGGAGCCCAGCGTCAGGTATGTGAAGGCCCATCTGGTTGGCTCAGACGGCCCCTCTCGTTGGGGGAGCGTGGCGTCTTCGAGACGACCCAGGACGATCAGGACCCGGTCGAGGACCGCGAGAGCACGTCGGGCGTCGGCCGATCCGCCCGACCCCGGCAGGGTCACTCGTAGTTCCGTCCCCATGGCGCTCACTCTGACACAACTGTCAAGTCAATGCGACGGACCTGCCCGTGAACCGCACAGAATCGCCCCAGCCCGGCCCAGCCCAGCCCGGCCCGAAGGCCAGGGCCGAGGCCTGCGTGTGGTGGGCGCGGTACAGCCGCATCCGCGCGGTGGCCGAGGTTCCGCGACATCGCGTTTGATGATCATGGATCGGGGCGCGGTGGGGGACGATCGTCGCGATCTGTGGGCTCTGCCTCCCA
>JAFGOK010000335.1 GCA_016926535.1 Micromonosporaceae bacterium
GCCAGGCGGGCGGCAGCGTCGCGCACCGCCGACGGGCGCGGTAGCGCCTCATCGCGACCGGTCGCCAGGATCGCCGCGCCCAACGGTCCGATGACCCACCGCCATGATTGCGAACCGGGGCGCTGGTAGTGGCGGAACCGATCGAGGACGCATCGACTCCACAACAAGTTCAGCCGGTTACGGGCACGGCCGACGGTACCGAAGGTCAGGTCACAGAGTTGTTCAGTGGTGAAGCAACCATGTTGATCAAGGAGGTGGAGGATCTGTTTGTCTCTGGGGGTGATCCTAGACAGTTCGGCGGAGATCGCCGCCGGAGTCACCCGCACCTGGTCTGCGGATGAAGATGTTCCACTGGCTGTGATAGTTCCTATCAGTCGCCGCCGTTCCACGATTCCTCCTCTCCGCCCCCGACGTGCTGGTCGTCCGTGAACAGATCCGGGTGCTCACCCGAGTGGTCCCTGCTGGGAGATCGCTCGTTGGATGCCTCTGGTGAACGGTCGACACCTGAAGCGAAGGTGTTGCGTCCAACCCACGACATGGGAGCCGTGTCGCGTTCGGAGTCCGCCGCCTCATCGGGATTGGCTGGAGTCACCATGGCCTGGCTACGAAGCTTCCGCCGGACATCTTGGGCCAGTCCGGTGTGTTCTCGGGCTGCCTTCCGTAGCGCCTCGGCGCGGCCCGGCTCCGGGTGGGGTGGAGCAAGGGTGTCTGCGGTGACCGGGGGTACCACCCGTCCGGCCGCGACCGGCCGGAGTACCACCTCGAAGCCGCCCAGCCGGATCAGGTCGCCGTGGTCGAGGTAGGGGCGTACGTGGTGGGCCTGGTCGAGGGCGTCTTTCGGGGCGAGGGCGAAGTACACCTTGTTGCGGGCGTTGGCGTCGATCGCCTCGGCCATCTCGCCGGACAGTTGCCCCAGGTACTGGTGGGCCAGCACGAAGCTGGTGTGTAACCCCCGAGCCTCGGCCAGGGCGTCATCGATTCCGATGGGCAAATGGAGGAAATTGTGGCATTCGTCCAGTACGACGGCGGCATCCAGACGCTCAGATTCGTCTACGCGGGCCCGGGCGGCGGTGGCCTGCCACAACCCCGCCAGCAGCAGGGAACCGATCAGCCGGGTGCCGTCCTCGCCGACCACACCTTTCGGCAGACGCACCAGCAGGATCCCGCCGTCGAGGATGTCGGCGAACGAGAACGTCGTGGCCGCCACCCCGAACAGCCCCTGCGCCAGAGGGTGCGCGAGCACCAGGCGCAGCCGCGACAGCAGCGGGGCGACCAACGCCGAGCGCTGCCCAGCCGGCAAGGTGTCGAAGCCCTCCCAGAACTCCGACAGGGTGGCACCCTCCCACGGGTCGAGCCGGTCGACCACCGACCGGACCCGCCCGGATCTCCAGCGGCTGTCCGACAACAGCCGAGGCAACTGGGCCAGGGTCGAACCAGGGAAGCTGGCCAGGGTGAGCAGGGCGTGGTAGCAGATATCGGCGGTGCGGTGCCCCCACCAGCGCGACCACACCTTCGACATCACGGAGGTGACCCTCGAAGCAACGTCGTGCGGGCTGCCACCGTGCACAGCCGGATCGAGCAGATTGATCGCCGGAGGCGCGACGGTCTCGTCCGGGTCGATGATCGCTAGGCGATCGCCGCAGTCGGCCGGCAGCACCCCGAGCAAATCGCGAATCAGGTCGCCCTTGGCCGGGTCGAACGCGGCCACACCCCGACCCGCCTCGGCATCGTCGAGGATCATCCGTAGCAGCAAGGACGTCTTGCCGGTGCCGGTGGGTCCGAGCAGGTGCAGGTGGTGGCGGCAGTCGGCCAGGCTGATCCCGACGTGCAGGCGCTGGCCGGCGTTGGTGACGCCGATGATCTTCCCGCCGAGGCCGGTTCGGGTTTCTGTGGGCAGGAGCTTCAAGCGCGTGGTCGGATGCTCATCTGCGGTGGTGTTCACGACGGGCTCCAAACGGTGGGTGGATTCGCGGCGGAGGTCTCGCCAGCGGACTGGTTGGCGGTCGGGCTGGGCTGATTGGCCGGCGGGACGGGTCGGCCGGCGGTCGGACGTGACTCGGTGTCGGGTGTTCCGGCCCTGGCGGGGTTCGGTAGCTCTCGGGCCCGACGAGGCCGCTGGGCAGTGGCAAACACCTCACGGCTGGCCGGACGGCGCCGGGACGCGGCGGCCGGCAGGCCGTAGGCCGCCGGCTCGGCAGGCAACCCGGCGAGAGCCGCTACCTCGGTCACGCCGACGAGGGTCATGCCGGTCTCGGGGACCCACCGCCAGTGCGCCACCATGGCGGGTCCGCGCAGCCTGCGGCGTCGACTGTGGGCAGTCAGCAACCCGAACCCGGAGGTGACGTCATCGGCCGCCGCGCGGGCGGCGGCCCGAGTCGCACCGGTGGTGATCGCACGGACGCAGACCAGCAGGTGCGGGGCGTCGGCGTACTTGATCCGAGCCTGCCTGGCCAACTCGGCGGCGTACGGGTCGCGGCGCTCGCCCGTCCGGCGGGTAGGGCCGGGGGTAAGGAAGTCCAGTCCGGCGATGATCAGCCAGCGCAGACCGTCGGCGGCCCAGCCGACCGCGCGAAGGGTGCCGCCGCTGCTGGTACGGCGGGCCCGCTCGGGGTGGACCGTGGCACGTCGCAGCCTGGCCAGGCGCCGCCGGGGTGCCCGGGACACATGGACCTGAAGCAGTCCGCCACCGGTACGACCGGCCGAGGCGAGCCCGTCGAACACCGCCCGCAGTCGGTCCGCCTCCGGCTCGGCCGCCTCCGGATGCCGATGGCTGCGGGTGGTGGGCAGGTCGTCGATCAGCGGTTGCCATTCCGGTCGGCTGAAGGC
>JAFGOK010000043.1 GCA_016926535.1 Micromonosporaceae bacterium
GAGCGTCGCAACCGCCGGAGCGATCAGGTCGGATGGCCCTTTCGTCAGCCATCGCCATACCTCATTGGGCTGTTTGTCCAGATTAACGACTTTGGGCATGTAGCGACGGTCCGGGACGAGGACAGCGGTGGAACCAGCGGCCCAGAAGTAAATCGTTCTGACGTCGTACCAGTCGGTGAGGTAGTTGACATCCAGAAACAACCCGGTCGGGGCACCGACCAGCCGCTTGTGCCGACCGCCTTCGGTCGGAACGACGCTGAACGTGTACCGGGTGACGGTGGCTGTCGCCGGAGCGCGGACCGACCCGACGCTGTCGAGCACCCCGACCGGTTCGATGGTCGCCTCGATCGAGACCGTCCCGTCCGGGCCGGTCCTCGGATCGCCCAGGGTCGCCCTGACCAGGTTGAGCTCCCTGTTGCCCGCAGACCAGGTGGTAGCGGATTCCTCGGTCAGGAACGCCCTGACCCGGCGTTCCGCCTCGTCCACGGCATCCGGCCGGTTGCCCCCCTCGGAGTTACCCCAGGCCGCCGCCTGGAAGTAGCGCTGGATGAGGTCCTGGGCAGAGGCCAGCCCGCCATCGTCCGGGCCCTTCGGCTGCGCTGGGATCAGCCGCTCCGGCACGTCCACCGCAGGCGCGGTGCCCCGGTCAATCGGCTGGCTCATCTCCGGAACGCCACAGCCCCAGGTCTGCAGTACCAGGGCGGTCGCACACAGGCCTCCGACGACGCGCACGGGTCTCACACCGTCACCTCCGCATCCGCGGGAATCCTCGGGAGGGGGGAGTCAGCGATCTGATCGCCGATGTGCAGCGGCAGGGTCAGCCGGAACTGTGCCCCGCGCCCCGGCCTGCCCCAGGCGTCCAGCCAGCCGTTGTGCAACCGGGCGTCCTCCAGGCTGATCGACAGCCCAAGGCCGGTCCCACCGGTCTGGCGTGCCCTGGACGGATCCGCCCGCCAGAAGCGGTTGAAGACGAGCTTCTCCTCCCCGCTCTTCAGGCCAACGCCGTAGTCGCGCACGGTGACCGCGACGGCCGTCTCGCTGGCCCCGAGGGTGACCACGACGGGTCGTCCCTCGCTGTGTTCAAGGGCGTTGCCGACGAGATTCCGCAGGATCCGCTCGACCCTTCTCGGATCGATCTCAACGACCACCGGCTCTTCCGGCGCCTCGACCACGACGGTGACTCCGAGCTGCTCTGCCAAGGGGGCAAACCGGTCGACCGTCCCCTCGATGATCGGGATCAGATCGACGGGCTCCCCGTCCAGCGCCGCGAAGCCAGCATCGAACCTGCTGATTTCCAGCAAATCAGTCAGCAGCTCCTCAAACCGGTCAAGTTCTGCCTGAAGCAGCTCGGCACTACGCGCGACCGCTGGGTCGAAGTCGTCCCGCGAGGCGAAGATGAGATCTGCCGCCATCCGGACCGTCGTCAGCGGAGTCCGCAGCTCGTGGGAGACATCCGAGGTGAACCTCCGCTGGAGTCTCGACATCTCCTCCAGCCGCACGATCTGGCTCTGGAGATTCCCCGCCATCTGGTTGAAGGCCGAGGCAAGCTGAGCAAGATCGTCCTCGCCCCGCACCTGGATCCGCTGGTCGAGGAGCCCTGCGGACAGCCGCTGGGCGGTCCTGGCAGCGACCCGGACCGGGCGGACGACCATGCGGGTCATGACGCTCGCCAGCAACGCCAGCAGGGCGACCAGGGTGACGCCGGTCAGGACCAGGGTGCTGCGTACGAGATCGACCTGGTCCACCTGGTCGTCGAGCGGGAAGAGGTAGTAGAGCTCCAGCTGCCCGCCGTAGGTCTCCACCGGGGTGCCGAAGGCGAGAAACTGCCGCGCCGGCCCTCCGTTCGGACTGATCGTCACGTACTGGGCCGTCACCCGGCCCTGGGCGCCGTCCGCCCCGGAGACCCTGGCCCGCAGCTCAGCCAGCTGCGCAGAGCGCACAACGTCGTAGGCCCCCGCGTCGGGCTGGGCGACGGCGTCCGGTTCAAGACCGAGCTCGCCCCCGACCGTGCGGAGCATGACGACCTCAACCTTCTGCCCGTCGATGGTGGGAGCGGTCGAAAGTTGGGTCACAATGACCGGGATCGTGGTAAGCAGGGCCGGATCGTCGCGCTGGTTGACCACGGTCAGCTGGTTCGCGGCGTACTGGCCGCCGTTGAGCACCAGGCGCTCTGCGGTCTTCATCTTCGCCGACAGCAGGCCATTGGTGATCACACCGGCCACCGTCCAGCCGAAGACCAGCACGAGCAGGGTCGACAGCACCAGCGTCACCGAGACGATCCGGAACTGCAGCGACTGCCGCCACAGAACGTGCAGGGATGCCCAGCTGCCGGCCACCGTCCGGACTGACCTCGACAGGTACTGCGAGATCGAGGCCCGGGAGGGCAGCGACGGCAACCGGACAAGCACTCAGCCGACTCCCGCCTTGTACCCGACGCCCCGGACGGTCAGGATGACCTCTGGCCGCTCCGGATCCGATTCGATCTTGGCCCGCAACCGCTGCACATGGACATTGACCAGCCGGGTGTCGGCAGCGTGGCGGTACCCCCAGACCTGCTCCAGCAGGACCTCGCGGGTGAAGACCTGGCGGGGTTTCCGCGCCAGGGCCACGAGCAGGTCGAACTCCAGGGGGGTCAGCTTGACGTCCTCCCCGTCCCTGGTCACGGAGTGCGCTGGAACGTCGATGCTGATGCGGTTGGCGGGCGGGCCGATGGTCAGCAACTCCGGTGCGGCGTCCTCGCCCCGCCGCAGCCTCGCCCGCATCCTGGCGACGAGTTCCTTCGGCTTGAACGGCTTGACGACGTAGTCATCCGCGCCGGATTCAAGCCCGAGGACGACGTCGACCGTATCGCTCTTGGCCGTCAGCATGACGATGGGAATGCCAGATTCGGCACGGATCGCCCGGCAGACATCGATCCCGCTCATGCCAGGCAGCATGAGGTCGAGCAGCACAATATCGGGACGTACCTCACGGAAAGCGGCGATGGCCCGCTCACCGTCCGCGACAAACGAGGGCAGAAAGCCCTCACTCCGCAGCACGATGCCGAGCATCTCCGCAAGTGCTGGATCGTCATCAACCACCAGGACGCGCGCTCTCATGCGGTCCAATATTCCATCTCTTTGCCTCGTGTTGTGAACAAGACCGGTCCATTGGCCAACATAGTCCCACCGACGTGCCAGGATGGGCCGGTTCATACCATGTCTTGGAGGAACGGTTGGAACAGGAGCGGGCATCGACCGTCGTGCCGCTGCGTCCGCTGACGCTCGGGGAGGTCCTCGACGCGGCCGTCGGGTTGCTGCGGGAGAACGCGTTGGCGCTCCTGCCAGCCGCGCTGATCTGCTCCGCAGTGGAGCAGGCGATCCTCTACCCCCTTCGGGTGCTGGCCGACGTGCGCCCGCCGACGTATTTCCCGCCGGTCACCGACCGGCTGGGAGAGTACTGGCTCATGATCACGGTTGGGCTGGCCGCCGAGAGCGCCGCCATCGCCCTGCTCGGAGGGATCAGCGCGCGAGCGGCCGCCGCCGCGATCCGGGGGGTACGCCGGCCGCCCAGAGCCCTGCTGACCCCGCGAGGATCCCGGCTGCCGGCCATCGCGCTGGTGACAGCGATGGTCGCCGGCGCCGTCTGGCTGTCCTGCCTGGCCTGCTGGCTGCCCTGGGTTCTGGCCTACGGGCTGCTCGGCCTCGCCATCCCGGCGGTCGTCATCGACGGTAAAGGCGTGTTCGGGGCGCTCGGCCGCTCGCTCGTCCTGAGCGTCCGGGGCGGTCTCCGGGCCGCCCGAATCAGGCTGACCGGGTACCTCGGCTGGCTTGCCATCCGCTCTGGGCTGGGCTTCGGGGCGATCGCTGCCCTCGACTACGTCATCCCGACCACCACCGCCTGGGTGACCGTCACCGGTATCGCGGTGTGGCTGGCCGCCAACACCGTCGCCTACGCGACCCTCGCCTGCCTTGACTCGGTGGTGCACTGCGAGACCCGGATGCGCACGGAGGGTCTGGACATCATGGCCGTCCGCGCCCGGCGGGCGAACCGCCCTATCGACCTGGCGGTGCCCCGATGATCCGTCGATGGGTCGACCTGGCCGCCCTCGTCACCGACGTGATCCCGCTACCGCTGCTCATCCTGCTCATGTTCCTGGGCGCGAGTCTGGTCGGGGTGCTCTGGTACACCTGGCCGTCCTGGATCCCGACCCGCTGGCCGTCCCTGGCGGGGTGGCTGCGCCGGCGACGCCGGGACCGCAGTGGCCAGGAGGAGATTCCCCTCGAGCCGGTCGAGCCGGAAGCGCTGCCAGAGGAGGCCTCCGAGGACCTGCCGGACCGCCCTGCTGCCGAGCTGACCCACCTGGCCGATCGACTCGCCGCGGAGGGCCGGTACGCCGAGGCGGTCCGGGAACGGCTGCGCGCGATCGTCAGGCAACTCGTCGAGACGGGGGTGATCGGCCACAGCCCAGGATGGACGGTCACGGAGCTCACCGACGCCGCCAGCGGCGTCCGGCAGCACCTCGGCCCGCCGCTGCGCGAGGCGTGCGGGCTCTTCTCGGACCTCTGGTACGGCCTGCACGAGGCCGGTCCGGCCGAGGACGATCGGATGCGCCACCTGGCGGCAGCAGTCAACCGCCTGCTGACCGAGCCGGCGCAGGCAGCGGCTGGGTCCGGCACAGCACCCGGAGGTCAGCAGTGAGCGGCGCGCAACGTCCCCGGAGCCGGCGCTGGCTCAGGCTCGCCATCCCGTATGCCCTCGTCGTGCTCGCCCTGGTCTCCTCGACCATCGCCTACCAGTCACAGCAGCCTGATCCGACCGATCCCGACTACCTGTCCCCGGCCAGCGACGACGATCTCGGCAGCAATCGGCTGGCCGCCCTGCTGGCGGCGCGCGGGGTGCGGATCACCCGGACCGACCAGTCCTCCGAGGCACTGGTCGCCGCAGAACGGGTCGCGGAGGGGTCGACGCTGTTCATTCCGGCCCCCTCCCTCGTCCACCCTTTCTATCTTCGAATGATCAAATTTTTGCCAGCCACGACCAACGTCGTCCTCGTCGCGCCCAGCGATCGGGTCCTGAGCCTCGGTCGGATCCCAGCCGCCGTGACCGGCAACCGCCTGTCCGCCCTCGCCCGAGGCCCGTCATGCGGGTACGCCCCGGTCGCCCAAGCGGGACCGGCGTCAGTCTTCCGCCTGCGGTACTCGGGCTACCGCAAGGATGACCAGCACTGCTACGACGGGGGCCTGGCCGTCGTCGAGCGGGAGGGCATCCCGGTGACCCTGGTCGGGGCGGACGATCCGTTCCGGAATGACCGAATCGCAGAGCACAGCAACGCCGCACTGGCCACCAGCCTGCTGGCGGTGAGATCCCACGTCGTCTGGCTGGACCTGCACGGGGCGGAGCAGCGGCCAAAGTACGCCGACGATCCCCGGCTGGCCAGCCAGGCGCCCGCCCCGCCCTCGCTCGGGCCCGGGGTACCGGACCAGGACTTCCCGATCCCCGGGGGCAGCCAGGACGATCCGACCGTCGCCCTCACGGAGGGCGGGCAGGAGCGGGTCTCCGCCGGGCATCGCAACCCCCTGTTCGAGGCGTTCCCGGCGTGGGTCTTCGCGGCCGTCGCGCTCATCGCCCTCGCGGCGCTCCTGCTCGCGCTGGCCCAAGGCAGGCGCATGGGCGGGCCGGTCGCGGAGCCTCTACCGATCATCGTGAAGGCAACCGAGACCGTCGAGGGCCGGGGCCGGCTGTACCAGCGGGCACGGGCCCGCGAGCCAGCGATCACTACCCTGCGTCACCGCACCTACGAGCGGCTGCGGCGCCTGCTCCGCCTGCCTCCGACCGCGACCACACCGGAAGTCATTGAAGCGGCGGCTCGGGCATGCGGCTGGCCAGCGGAGACGGTGGCCGCGACCCTGCTCTGCGACCCTCCTGCGGATGACAGGGCGCTGGTCAGCCAGGCCAGGGCGCTCGAAGAGCTCGTCCGCGCTGTCGCCGGCCAAGGACCCCACCCCAACCCTGCACCTGAAGGAGACCACCGGTGACCGACGTCGTCGCGATGGAGAAACCGAATCCGGACGCCCGGCAGGCACTCGCCCGGCTGCGGTCCGAAGTCGCCAAGGCGATCATCGGCCAGGAGTCCGTGGTGACCGGCCTGGTCATCGCGTTGCTGTGCCGGGGGCACGTCCTGCTGGAGGGCGTACCGGGGGTCGCGAAGACCCTGCTGGTACGCACGCTCGCAGCAGCGCTCGACCTCGAAAGTCGCCGGGTGCAGTTCACCCCGGACCTCATGCCGGGCGACGTCACCGGCTCCCTGGTCTTCGACTCGCGCAGCGCGGCGTTCGAGTTCCGCGAGGGCCCGGTCTTCACCAACCTGCTGCTGGCGGACGAGATCAACCGCACCCCGCCGAAGACCCAGGCGGC
>JAFGOK010000336.1 GCA_016926535.1 Micromonosporaceae bacterium
GCAGCACCCTGACCAGCAACGGCCCGACGGCCCATCGCCCGGCCTTCTGGCGCAGCCGCTGCACTCTGCCCGGAGCAGCGCTCATCGGCCGACCGCCTTCGGGGAGGATGCCATTCGGGTGACGACCCGCAGGACCTGGTCGAGGCTGCCTGCCCCGCCCCAGGCGACCACGGGAACGCCATGCTCCCGCAGTTGACCGACGACGTTGGCCCGTTCGAGTCGCCACAGCCGGTTCGCGGCGTCGGCCCACTTGCCAGAACCCCGGTCGGGGACCTCGTCCCCGAGCGTGTCGACTGCGACGACGAACCGGCCGCCCCGGGCAAGCGCGGCAATCATCCTGGCCGATCGTAGGTCAATCAGTGGCGTCAGCACGATCACGAGGGCGTTCGGGGAGATGAGCTGCGGCTTGAACACGGCATCCACCGGGCTGGCCCCCGTCGGTATGACCTCCATCAGCCATTCCAGGATCACCAGGTACTGCCTGCGCCCGCTGGCGGCCCGCACCATCCGGGCGGGAAGACCGTTGCCGAGCATCGAGACCCGGTCGCCGCGTTGCAGGTAGTGCTCGGCGATGCCGGCAGCGGCCCGGACGGTCGTGTCGAGGACGGAGCTCTCTCCGTCGATCCCACCGGACCGGCCGGCGTCATGGAGCACATCGAGCAGCAGGGCGACCTCGGCATCCCGATCGGACAGGGTCGCGACGACATGCAGCTGCCGGCTCCGCAGGGACACCCTCCAGTCGATTCTTCGCAGCCGGTCGCCAGGAGCGAATGGTCGCACCCCCGCGAGCTCGCCGCCTTCCCCCGGCCGGCGAGAACGGTGTGAACCGACGTGACCAGCAGCTCTCGGCATCGCCTCGTCGGCTTCGAACGGTTCGATGACTGGATAGACCTTGAGCCAGAGTTCCGGAGCGATCAGGGAATCACTGATCAGCAGACCGTCGCTGGCAACCCCGTGAACGACGGTTGGCCCGAGGGCATGACGCCCCCAGCGCACTGCCCTGCCCCGCAGTGGGATCTCAGCGATGGCCCGGCGGGCGACCGTCGCGGCGTACGGCCGGTCGCCGAACCGCAGCCGCACCCAGCGACCCATCGTCATCCTGACGACGACGAGATCCAGCCGGACCCGATCATGGTTCGCGACACAGACAGCAGCCGTCACCTGCCCACCCTCGGGGAACCGCGGATCGATCGCCGCGACTTCCACCTCTGGAACCTTCGACGGCCTGCGCGCCAGCGAGATCGCGGTCCCAAGGGCAAACGGGATGGCCAGCACAACCAGGTCGTAGCGCCCCGTCAGGGCCGCGCTCACCAGCAGTACGGAACTGAGCAGGATGGCGCGGCCAAGCGCCCTGGTCGGCATCCACGCCCACCCGGCGGCGCCCTCTGGGAACAGCTCGCCGCTCGGAAGACCGGCGCCAGCGGGATCCGGTGTGGACTCCGCCTCCGCCGATGCCGCCAGGTCGGTGAACGCCGCAACCTCTGCGGGTTCGAAGATCGGCAACCACTCGGTGTCTTCCGAACCCACCTCCGGCCGCTCAGCCACCATGCAACCCAGCGTGGCTCGGCATGGCGGCGCTGGCAGGAGACGGCGTGTGCTCAAGCACGTCGACGACCACCGCAGCGGGGTCAATGCGACGAAGCCACATGTCCGGGTGGAGAGTGATCCGGTGGGCGAGCGCAGGCCCAGCGACGGCCTTGACATCCTCCTGGATGACATAGCTTCGCCCGGCCATCGCAGCCATTGCCCGGGACAGCAGGAGCAGCGCGAGTGACCCGCGAGGAGACGCCCCGACCAGCACCTGCGGATGCTCCCTGGTCGCCGCGACCAGCGCCACGATGTACTGGCCGATCGAGTCCTCGACCGTCACGCCTTCCAGGGCCGTCTGCATCGCCAGCAGCGTCCCGACGTCGACCACCGGGTCGAGCAGGGCCTCCTCCGTCCTGCGTAGCATCCGTCTGCGCAGGACGTCCCACTCCTCCCCCTGGGTGGGGTACCCGAATGAGACCCGCAGGAGGAACCGATCGAGCTGGGCTTCCGGCAGGGGGTACGTGCCCTCGTACTCGATCGGGTTGGCCGTCGCGAGGACGTGGAAGGGCGGTTCGAGGCGGTAGGTCGCGCCCTCGACCGAGACCTGGCGTTCCTGCATCGCTTCGAGCAGCGCCGCCTGGGTCTTTGGCGGAGTCCTGTTGATCTCGTCAGCCAGCAGCAGGTTCGTAAAAATCGGCCCAGCCCGGAAGGCGAACTCGTGGCGCGACTGGTCGTAGAGGAACGAACCGGTGACATCGGCCGGCAGCAGGTCGGGGGTGAACTGGAGCCTGCGGAAGCCGATCCCGAGAACCTGGGCGAACGACCTGGCCGTCAGGGTCTTTCCGAGGCCGGGCAGGTCTTCGAGCAGGACGTTGCCCCCTGCGAGGATGCCTGCGAGTACCAGCTCAAGCGGGCCTCGCTTGCCGACGACCACCGTATTGACCGCGTCGAGCACCGCCCCGGCCAGGCGACCAACCTCTGCTGGGCCAAGTACCGGGGTGGACTTGGGGGACGCCACCGACTGTCGAATCACAGTTCCTCTATCCGCTGGATGAAAACCTCCATGTCGCGCGGCGTAGGACCGCCCGCCGATGGATTGTGCAGCATCCTCCACAGGTGCTCCCCCATCATCTCGCGCGCCCTCTGCGGATCACTGGCCCGGGTGATGCCGTGCCGCAATCGCAGTCGCTCGTCTGCCAGATCTCCCAGCGACGCCACGATGGTCGAACGCCCGGAAGCACCGCCTCCGGACACTGCGAGTCTGCCAGCCCATTCGCCGACCGCAACGGCAACACCGTCGCGGTCGTCCTCCGCCGGCAATGGCGCATCCCCGGCGTCGGCGGCCAGCGGGCGGATCCCCCGCCCGGTGATCTGCGGTGGCAACGGCGGTGCCGCGACCCACCCCAGCAGATGTTTCAGCCACGCGGCGACAAATACGACAACGAGAATCAGCGCGAACGGGATGACAAGGCCCAGAAAATAGAGCGAACTGTAGATAACAGCCGAACCCGCCCCTGCAAGAAAAAGCCGGCCGAGTAGCCATCGGGCTCCGGGCGATCGGATGCCCTGGCGGGCGACGGGGAGGGTGCCGGTCCGGCCAAACAGATCGTCGAGTCCAACCTCAGGGATGTACCTTCCCTCGCTACTCACCGTCAGTCACCTCCGCTCCCGCCACTGCCGGGGACGGCACCCACCACCCCGCGCTGGGCCGTGACAACCGTCGATACCTCCCTAGCGAGTTCCGCCCGGATCTGGCGCAGCGCAGCCACCGCTTCCGCCCGCATGCTCTCATCGATCTCGTCGGTGGCAAAGCGCGCCTCACGATAGACAACAGCAAGATCTTCAAGCGCCTCGCCGCTGACGCTGTGCCCGTGCAGCAGCCGGACGACCAGGTCCGTCGGGCTGTCGCCGAGGTGCTTCGGCGCGCCAACCGCTGCGGCAACCCGCTCCAGCCGCACCCAGCAGGCGATGACCGCCTTGCGGGGATCAGCATCAGTATCCGAAAGATCCGAAAGGCCAGCCTCGACGGCTTCGACAACCGTGCTGGCCCTCCGGGCCTTTCGCGGGGCGTCTCGCCTGGTCACAACCACCGGCTCAGGTCCTGCGGCAGCGACCCTTCGTCGCACCATGATCCACCCAACGATGCCACAGATGGACAGCACGACGAACAGGGCGACAACGGCGATCAGACCGGCTCGCTCATCCGGCGAGTCGACCGCGGTCGCATCGTCCTCCGCAGGACTCGACATCGGCGATGACTCCACCGTGGCCGAGGGCTCCGCTTCCGGCGACGCGGCGGCGACCAGCGGCGGGATCGGCACATTGTTGATCTGCGGGGAGGCCAGGGCCGCCGCCAGCCAGGCCGCAACGAGGAGCCCGCATACGGCCAGTAGCGGAGCCCACCGATACAGCACACGGTTCACGTCAGAGATCCCGAATCAGTCGATCCCGGCGAGCCTTCTCGCCCTGGTCAGCGCATTGTCGAGCAGTGAGCGTCGGGACGCCCGCCCGGGGACCACCCCTCACCCTGTGCGAACGCTGACCTCAGCCTTGGAGTACCACCATAGACCGCCGATAGGGCGGGAAACCATGCCATCCAGGCGAACCTGCCAAGACCCACAGTGACCGACCGTTAGTCAAGCGCATGGTCTCCCGGCACTGTCGGTGAGAGAAGGTGCCTCGAGGTCTGTTGCCAGGCCGCGCAGGCCTCACCGAGGTCTCGATCTTGGTTCACCCACGCGAGGTCCACGAAATACGCCCTCGCCCACCCTGCCCTTCCCCGCCTCGAGGTTGAATACCTCGATACGGTCGAGAAGCTGTGTGGCCGCTCGATCGCGGTGCCACGGCCTGCCTCGCAGGACTTGGGCGACATCGTCCAACCGCTGGGTCAGGCTGTGCCGGCGTTGGGGTGCGGGCACCCGCCAGATCCGGTCGAGCGCCTCGATCGCGTCGTCGAGCTGCCCCAACGCCAGGTCTGCGGAGGCGAGATCGATGTAGGAGCGCTCGGCGATCAGCATGCCGGAGGAATCGTCAGGCAGCAGCGTGATCGCGGTGGTGATCCGTTTCATCGCCGCTGCTGCCTTTCCCATGGTCAGCAAGGCGGTGCCCGCGCAAGAAGCGTGCCGTCCAGGGCTCCAGCCATACTGCCCGCCGATCTCATTGTGGAGATCTTCTCCGCCGTGACCGGCGGCGAGCGCCTCGTCGGCGGCGTGCAGCGCCGCAGTGACCCGCTCGGGTTCGCCGCCGAGGTGGGCCCAGGCCCGCGCCTCGATACAGCGCAGCCGGGCCTGCGCCAGACCAGCGGGGGCTTGGTCCAGCCCGCCCCTCAGAAGCGCCAGTGCCTGGCTGGGCCGCCCCGTCCAGTTGGCGATCAGGGCAAGGGTTCCCGTGGCCCACGAGCGCAGTTCAGCGTGACCGACCAGTTCGGCGTACACCTGAGCGGCGCGGGCCTGCTCCGCTGCGGCGGCCCAGATCGCCAGGTCGAACGATGCGACGGCCATCAGCCCGCACAGCTGCCCGGCCGCCAAGTACAGCTCAGCGGTTTGGGCCGGCTTGCGAGTACGGTCCAGCACCTGGTAGGCCAGGTCGCGGGCGCCTCGGGCCTGGGCCAGCAAGAGCCTGGGCGGCAGATCACCATAGCTGCGGGCCAGCCGGGACACCTCGGCCCTGACCTGATCGATGCTGGCGGGGCTGACACCACCACCGGCGGCTGCGGCGTGCCGGCTCGACTCGCGTGCGGCCATGGTTGTCGTCGTTTTGATGGTCTCCGCAGTCGGTGCCCCGGCCCCGTCGTCGCCGTCCTCGTGGAACGCGTTGCCCGCTGAGGGGGATGCCAGGGGGGCGGGTGGCGCGACGAGTGTGGGGAAGTCGCATCCCCAGAGGGCGGCGGCGACCCTGCGGGCAGCCGGGCGCGCGCCGTCGACCTCGCCGGCCATCCATCGCTGCAATTGGCGGGCTGACAGCGTGGCTTTGGCCCGCAGTTGCCCGGCCGTCGTGTTGAACAGCTGGCACCACTCGTGGATCGTGCGGTCGTTGTCCCGGACCAGCTGCTCAAGAAGCGTTCGTGCCGGGGCCCGGGACGCCACTGTGCCCTCCTCGCGACATCTACGTATTCGCCGACGTACTCACGGTAGTGATGGACCGGCTCCTTGGCCAGGACGCATCTGGCGGCTGTGACTGATACCGCACAAACGTCGTTGAAGCGTCGTTGCTTTGTCGTCGTCCCTTCGTAGCCGTGACCGCCTGGTTGCCTTCATGCTGACGTGTCGTAGTGATGGCGTGTACGCGTTGCGCCGATTGTCTCGGGACCGGTGGGCTGTCGGATGCCGCCCGTCTCGGACTCCCCCGGGGCCCGCAGGGTGGAAAAGGAGGCCGTCATCGTGGTGGCAGCACTGGCGGACGAGTTCTTCCGGCTCGCCCACCATGACACGACGGGCAAGCCGCTGCTGCATCCCCGCGCGACCAGCCTCGGTCTCGCCGCGGCGCTGATCGGCGAACTGGTCTGCGAACAAAAGATCATGGTCCGAGACGGGCGGGTCTACCCCTGGCGGCGTACCCCGCCAGCGGATGCCCTCGCCCACGCGACGCTCGACCAGATCATTGCCCAGCCCCAGCACACGCTGGTGGGCACCTGGCTAGAGTTCCTGAGCCAGACCGCGTATACCGATGTGGCCACACGGCTGTGGCGAGCTGGCCATGTGCGGCCGGTGACCTCCCGCAAGCTGCTGCGGTCGGCGACGGTGACCTACATTCCGACGGACCTACTCACCGCAGCGGGCCCGCTGATCGGACTCACCAAGATCCTGCGTAGCGGCGGGTCCGTGACCTGGGCCGAGGGGTTCTTGCTCTGCCTGGCCGTCGCGACGGACCTGGCAGCCCAGCTGGTGCGTGACCTGCCCAAGGAAGCAGCCGACCATCTCGACCGGCTGCGTGCCGCGGCTCCCGGCGAGATCAGCGATCTGGCGGCGGTGACGGCTTCCGCCGTTGGTAACGCCGTCCTGTCCTACCGCACCTGAACTCGCTAGAAAAAACCCAAATTCACTCATTGTGGAGGCACTCCCGATGGCACCACCCTCCGTGTCAGCACCGCCGACGTTCAGCCCGGTTTCCGATACCCTCGCAGCCGACCGGCTCGGCGTGCCGCAGGTCATTTTCTTCGTGATGTCGGCGGCAACCCCGTTGACGGTGACCGCTGGCGTGGTCACGACGGCCTACGCCACGACCGGGCTGCTGGGGTTGCCCAGCGCGTTCGTCGCGGTCGGTCTGCTGCTGGCCCTGTTCAGCGTCGGCTATGTCGCCATGTCCCGCCGAGTGGGGAACTGTGGTGCGTTCTATTCGTACCTTTCACGAGGATTGGGTCGCCCAGCCGGGGTCGCAGGTGCCTGGGTTGCCCTGCTGTCCTACAACTGCCTCCAGATCGGGCTCTACGGAGCCGTCGGGGCGGCAGCGAGTCCGCTACTCGACCAGTGGTTCGGGGTCACCCCGCCGTGGTGGGCGATCGCCGGGGTCGCCTGGGCGCTGACCGCGACACTGGGCTTGCTGCGGGTGGACGTCAACGGCGGCCTGCTGGCCGTCCTACTCCTGGCCGAGGTAGCGGTCATCGTCGTGTTCAGCGTCACCGACCTGTTCCACCCTGCGGGCGGCACGATCGCGTTCTCCCCGCTGTCGCCGGCCAACCTGTCCGGCTCCGGAGTCGGCGCACTGCTGGTCCTGGCGGTGCTCGGCTTCGTGGGATTCGAATCGGCCGTCGTCTTCAGCGAAGAGAGCAGGAACCCCAGAAGGACCGTGCCGCTCGCGACCTACCTGTCGGTTGCCTTGATCGCGAGCCTGTACACCCTGGCCTCGTGGGCGATGACGGTCGCCGTGGGACCGGAACGGATCGTGGAGACCTCCAGGGAGGAAGGGACCGAAGTGATCTTCAATCTCGCAGACGCCCACCTGGGGGCGACCGCAGCGACGATCGGCCACACCCTGTTCGTGACGTCGCTCATCGCGGCAATGATCGCATTTCACAACACGACGAGCCGCTACATGTACGCCCTCGGGAGGGAGGGTGTACTGCCTCGCCGCTGGGGGAGGACGTCAGCCAGCACCGGGTCCCCCCACATCGCGTCCATGACCCAGAGTGCACTTGGCCTCACGGTAATTGTCCTGTACGCCATGGCGGGGTGGGACCCCCTGGTGACCCTCTTCTACCGGGGCGGTACCGGCGGGGGGCTCGGCGTGCTGCTCCTGATCGCCGCGACCTCGATCGCGGTGGTCGCGTTCTTCCTCCGCCATCCCAGCGACGAGACGCTGTGGCGCTGCAGGATCGCGCCCGTCCTGGCGATGGCCGCTCTCCTCGTTGTCGTGGTCCTCGCACTGAACAACGTGGATGTCCTTTTGGGTGTCGCACCTGATCATCTGCTGGTCTGGGCAGTACCAGCCGCCTTCGGAGTGGTGGCAGCCCTCGGTCTGGGCTGGGGCCTGGTCCTGCGAGCGACACAGCCGGCTGTCTACGCCCGTATCGGGCTGGGTGCCAAAGCCGCTCTGGGAGAGGAGGGTGCCCTTGGCCGGGTTGGGGAGGACGGCTGTGACCCGCCGGTGATTCCGGCCGCCCGGCACGGTCTCGGCGACGGCGCTCGGGGATCTGGAGAGGAGCTGTGGCGATGACCCTGGCCATGCCCCTGATCGTTGAAGCAGGTGCTGCGGGGGTCTTGCCCGTCGCCCGCCTGATCGCAGAAGCGTTCCGCTCGCTGCGCGCCTCCGAGTGGCTGGTGCCCGACCCCGAGCATCGCCAGGCCGCCATGGCTGGCCAGTTCGCCATCCTCATCGAGCACGCCCTGGACTGCGGCCAGGTGGATGTGCTCGCCGACGGTACTGGGGCGGCGGTGTGGTTCCATCGGGAGGGGCCATTCAGGCCGCCGCACGACTACGACGAACGCCTGGCGTCCGTCTGCGGAGCGTACACAAACCGGTTCCAGGCCCTGGACGAGTTGTTCGAAACCCACCACCCCGCCGAGCCACACCACCACCTGGCCATGCTCGCGGTCCATCCCCGGCACCAGGGAACGGGACGAGGAACCCTGCTCCTGCGTCACCACCAGCGGGTCTTGGACGAGCAGCACCTGCCCGCCTACCTGGAAGCGGCAGGGTTCCACAACGTCAACTTGTACAGTCACGAGGGATACCGGCTGTCCGCGACGCCCTTCGCGCTGCCCAACGACGCATATTTCTATCCCATGTGGAGAGATCCGAGACCATGGAACCGCTCGGCCTCCCATGCCGCTGGGCTCGC
>JAFGOK010000337.1 GCA_016926535.1 Micromonosporaceae bacterium
CACCAGCTGGACCGCCTCATTGCCGGCAAGCCCGACGTGCCTTGCCACCTGGAGATACTGCGCACCTTCGACGAGAACCGCTACCGCCAGGACGGCGGGTGCCAGCCGCTGCGGCCTGAACTCATACCCGACCTTCAGCAGGAAGTACACCAGTGCCACAACGAGCACATCCCCCAGGAACCCCCTGATGATGGCCCATTCCGAGAAGAACATGACGATGATCACGCATCCGGCGAAACACCCGATCGCCAGGATCAGATATCGAAGGCTTCTTCTCATTGCCGCTCGTGCTCCTGCTGCTCTTCCCGATCGCGCCCGTCACGCGCCACCTGCCGACCGGGACGGTACCGAAGCTGACCGGCTGTCCGATGGTCGAGCGATGGCGGGCTTGTGGAGATTCGGTGTCAGGATGAATGCGCGATCGCAACTGGCAGGTCGAGCGCGAAGCTGGCCCCGTAGCCGAGCCCGTCACTCGTTGCCACCAGCGTCCCGCCCATTTCCTGCGCCGCCACTGCGCAGTGGTGCAGGCCGAATCCATGCCCGCCGCTGCGGGTGCTGAATCCCCTGGCGAAGATGCGCGACAGCTGCTCCGGCGGGATCCCCTCCCCGGAGTCTGTCACCGCGATCCGCAGCCGGTCTCTCGCGATCAGCTCAGCCGAGATCGTGACGGTCCGGGATCCGCCGGGCACGGCGGCCACGGCCGCCCTGGCATTGCTGATGAGATTGGTCAGGATCAGCAGAACCTTCAGCCGGTCCAGCAGGACCACCGGCAGGTCCCCGAGCGGGCGGACCACCGTCACCCGGTGCCGCTGCAACGCGCGCGCGTTGACGCGGACCGCCTCCTCGACCAGGGCTGCGATCCTGGTCGGCTCGGACCAGTTCGACGCCGGGCCGCCGGGCCGCGGCTGCTGGGCCGCGACGATTGACATGATGAGATCAAGATTGGTTACGAGCCGTTCCAGCTGTTCCGCGCAGTCGCGCCGCTCGGCATTGAGGGCTGTCGAGATGCTGGCCAGGTACTCCGGCAGCATCCTTCCCTCCTCGTCGCGGGCGAGATGGTCGCCGAGCCCGGCCCCATGCGCGCGGAGGCGGCCGATGGCTCCGGCCAGGGCGTCCGCTGTCGAAGTGAGCGTGCGACTAGCCACAAGGTCGACGGATGCGTTGGCGCCGGTGAGGACGGTGCCGATGGCGTGAAGCACCCGGGAGCCTGTCCCCGCAGCGCCGGCGTTCCTGGTGACCGAGGCGAGCCGGCTCTGGGCGGAGTGCAGCTCCTGGGTGCATTCGCGGACCCGCCGCTCCAGTTCCTCGTAGAGGACGGCGTTTTCCAGGGAGACCGCGAGCTGACCCGCGATCAACCGCACCGCATCGAGCCGGTCGGCGGTGAAGGCGCTGCGACTGAGGTTGTGCTCCAGGATGAGCATGGCCCGCGGGGCGCCCTTGCTGAGGATGGGCATCACGACCAGGGAGCGGCAGCCGCTCTTGCGGATGTACGGGTCGACGGTGAACCGCGCGTCCTGCGCGACGTCCGCGACCAGCACGGGTTCGAGGGTCCGTTCCGCATAGCGGAACGCCAGGAGCGGCACGAGTCGCGCGCCCTCAGGAGAGCTGAGGGGTATCCCGGAGCCTGCTGTCTCGCCAACCCCTGCCGTCGGGACGAACCATTCTGAGGGGTCATCGCGCCGAAGCACGATGCGCACGCTCGTCGCGCCGGTGGTTGCGCTGAGTACCTCGCGGACCCGCGAGTGCAGCCGGTTCAGATTCGTCTCCGAACTCAGCACTTGACAGACCCGCACGATCGCCTGCATGTCGATGGCTTCGGAGGTGGCCGCCACGCGGCTGTCCGCGACCATCAGGGCGTGTGCCAGGCTGCCTGTGCCCGCCATCGGGCCGAGTGGGTCGTCGCCGCCAAGCAGTGCTTCGTCAAGACCAGCCGTGCCCGCGGCAGTACCGGTGGTGCCCGCGGCAGTACCCGTGGCACCAGCGGCGTCAGCAGTACTAGTAGTACTGGTCGTGCCCGCGCTGCCGGCAGGACCGGCAACGGCAGGAGTGCGCTCCGGGAGTTCCGGATAGGCGTCTTCGAGGAGGCCGACCTTGGCCTCGGCGCCCCATGCCTGATACAGGTCCCGTGCCTTGGTCATCAGGTCGGTGCCGATGAGGTCCAGCCCCTGGGCGAGGTGGAATCTCGCGGCCCTTTCCGTGATCAGGGCAGCGTGCCACGGACGCTGCTTGCCCCGCACGGTCGCCATCGCCTTGTCGAAGCCCCGGGCCGCGTCGAGCAGATCGCCCCGTGCCCACGCCCACTCGGCATCAATCAGATGGAGCAGGTGTTCGAGGTTGTACGAGGCGTGGCTGGCCCGCTGGGCCAGCCACTGCCGGCAGCGGTCCAGCTCCTCTCGCCCGCTGCCGGCGGGCGCGTCCAGCTCCTCTGGCTGGTTGGCGGCGCGTGGCTGCCTGGCGAGGTGTTCGTTCTGACGCCGAATCACGTCGGCCAGGGCGAGGGCGCGCAGCACGCGGACGATGGCTGTCTGAAGGGTCGCTTCGTAGACCGGGAGCAGGGCCATGGCGGCCTCTGCATGCGCTGCCAGGGCCTGGCTGTCGCCGACAATGGCGCTGGCGATGCCAAGCGAGATGTGGGTGTTCGCGATGGCGACGGGGTTGGAGGCGTTGTCTGCCAGGTGCGTTGCCGGGTCGAAGGACTCGTCGGCGAGCGAACCTGGCGCGGCCGTCCGGCCGAGCAGCGCCTTCGCCAGCTGGCGGTAGCCAACCAGCGCCGAGGCGGTCTGGTCGTTGCCGGAGCTGGTGGCGAAGTCGAGTCTCGCGTTGATCTGGGTGAGGTACTCGTCGAGGGTCGCGACGCACTCCAGCGGCTGCGGGATGAGGACGTAGCCCGCGAACCCGACGTTCTGCTGGTCGCCTCCCTGGAGCAGCCCGCAGAGGGCTCGCTGGGCCAGGTCAATGGCGTGCTCAACCGGCTCGAACCAGATCTGGGTACTGAGGGAGAAGATCAGTTTCGCGTGGGAGCATTCCGGCTCGTAGCCGTGCTTCTCGCACACGGCGATCACGCGCCGGACCGCGTCGTACGCCGTGCGGCAGTCTCCTTCGAGCATGATGGTGACGAACCCGGCGTGGCACAGCGGCCCGACCAGGGCGGCGCACGGCCCGTGGACGGCCCACAGCCGCTGGCACTCCAGCATCAGCCAGGGCATGATCGGCATGCCGACGAAGAAGGACGGGGGGATCATCCGCGCGATCAGGCGGGCCGCGGCGGCGGCATGCGGATCGCTGGCCTCGGGGCGGGCAAGGTCTGCGGCGACGCCGTCCTTTTCCGCCGTCCACGCCCGGAGCCGGGCCAGGCCTTGCTGGATCCAGGGGCCGACCTGGTCCTCGGTCGGGACCTCGACCCCAAGGCGACGGAGGAGGCCGAGGCCGAGTTGCACGCCCTCGACCGGGCATCCACGGAAGGTCAGGCTGCTGATCCGGTCGCAGGCCGCGTCCGCGATTTCCAGCACTGTCGGGCCGAGGCGCTCGATGGATTGGTAGCGCTCGTCGGCTTCGGCCAGCCG
>JAFGOK010000338.1 GCA_016926535.1 Micromonosporaceae bacterium
GCCGCGAGCGCGCCGCCCTGCGAAAGGGTCCAGTGCAGCAGGCGGTCGGGGAGGACATCGGACCGGATGGCGAAGGCCAGGTACAGGGTCAGGAACCCGTACATGGCACGGAGCGAGGCACTGCCGGCGATGGCCGAGACCACCAGCCGGCCGGACAGGATTTTCGCCCCCTTCCGCCCAGGACGCTGAAACACGCGGGGCACTGACTCCGGCGGGTCGGAGTCCGCGCGGGGCGGCAGCCGCAGCGCTGCGATCATGCCGAGGACGAACACGACAGTCGCGGCGCGCAGAGGCCACGGTGACCCGAACAGCGTGGTCGCAAGCCCGATCGGGGCGACGGCGGCACCGGCGAAGGTCCCGAACACGGAGGCCCGTGCCCCGGCCTCGGACAGGCCGAGCGTCTCCGGGATCAGACGAGGCACCGCGGCGCTGCGCGCGACACCGTACGCCCGGGAGAGCACGAGAATCCCAAAGGCGGCGGGATACAGCGTGAAGCCGCCGACGTTCTCCGAAATCATGTAGGCGAGAAAGGCTCGCCCAAGCATGGTTGTCGCCAGGGCGTACCGCCTACCATGCCGAACGCGGTCCAGCACGGGTCCGATGACCGGAGCGAGCACGACGAACGGCAGCATGGTAACGAGCAGATACAGGGCGACCCTTCCTCTGGCTTCCCCAGCAGGTACCGCGAAGAAGATGGTGCCAGCGAGTCCAATCGCGACAAGCGTGTCCCCGGCGCAGGACGCGGCGTGCAGGTCCAGCAAACGGATCATGCCCACCTCGCCGCCTGCGCCGCGCCTGCGCAACGCGAGCACCCCCCGTCCGGCGCAGCGGCCTAATAGCACGGCTCCGGTCACCGTCGCCTGGATCGTTCGGACGATGATACGGATGATCGTGCCGAGAGTTCGGATCGTCGGCATCCCCCCATCCTTGCCGATCCAGGCGACACTTCGGCAACGACGCGGGGTAACACGTTTCTCCGGCGCGTTATGAGGGAGACTGTTCGTTGTGATTGCGAGCTCGACCGACCGTCCGACGATGAGTCCGCGGACCAGTGCTGCGCGGAGCGGCGGTCGTGCGGCCCGACTTGACCAGATTTGCGCGAGTGCCAGCGCGCTGGCCAGGGACGCCATCCAGGCAGATCCGAGCCACATCGGCGACCACGTCGGGACGACGACCGAAGGCGACCGCCTAGTTACCCACCGATTCAACTGCCTGCTGCCCGGGTACCGGGGCTGGCACTGGGCAGTGACAGTGACGAGGATCGCACGCAGCCGCCACGTGACCGTGTGTGAAACCTCGCTGCTCCCCGGCCGGGACGCGCTGAGGGCACCCGAGTGGGTGCCGTGGCGCGACCGGCTGCGTCCCGGCGACCTCGGCGTCGGCGATCTCCTGCCGACGTCCTCGGACGACGACCGGCTGATGCCGGGCTACCTGCTCTCCGACGATGAAGCTGTCGAGGAAGGGCTGTGGGAGCGAGGGCTCGGCCGAGCCAGGGTCCTGTCTCGGGAGGGGCGGGCGGAGCTCGCTCAACGCTGGTACGACGGCGACCACGGCCCGAACGCGCCGATCTCCCTGGCCTCCCCCGCCCCAGCACGCTGCGGGGCCTGCGGGTTCTACCTGCCGCTCGCCGGCTCGCTGCGGCAACTGTTCGGGGTGTGCGGCAATCGGTTCGCGCCGGACGACGGCCGGGTTGTCTCCGTCGACCATGGATGTGGTGCGAATTCCGAGGTGGTCGTGGACGCTACTGTCCCGGTCGACGAGTTGCCGACCGTCTACGACGACAGCGAGATCGAGACCATCACGGTGCGGGACACCATGAAACGGGACGGGGTGTAGCACGAAGCGAAACGGTCTGGGGCCCAGAGCCGCGCTCCGGTCTGGGGCTCAGACCTCAAGCTCCCTCGCGACCGCGTGGACGAGCTCCGCGACCGTTCTGGCAGCCTTCCGATCGGGGAACCGCCCCCGTCGCAGATCTGGCTGCACCTTGGCTTCCAGAACCTTGATCATGTCCTCGATCAGGCCGTGCAACTCCTCCGCTGGCCTGCGCCGCGCCTCAGCACGCGCCTCAACCACTGACGGCGGGGCCTCCAGCACCTTGACCTGAAGCGCCTGATGGCCCTTCCTGCTCTCAACGACGCCGAACTCGACGCGCTGGCCCGCTTTGAGTTCGCTCAGCCCGTGCGGCAATGCCGCCTTGTGCACGAAGACGTCGCCGCCATCGTCCCGGGTGAGAAACCCAAACCCCTTGTCCGTGTCGTACCACTTCACTCGACCAGTCGGCACCGCTAGACCCCAGCTCCCGTAGCAGACGGCCCGGACTCTGACCGGGCGCATCGAACGTCCCCATGCACCGCACATCCCGGGTACATCGAACATTAAGGTTATCCATCCGCGCGCCCAGGTCCAACCGAGATCGGCCACCGAAACCGTTGGGTAGCGGTATTCGTTTCTGGTCGAGTGTGTGCGACATCGTACGTTCTTGTGACTTGCCTACCTACTTCGCCACGCCCGGGCAGGCGGCCGGATAGCGTTGACCACGATGTCCTCAACGCTGACAGATCACCTGCGCTCATTACCGGACGACGGGCTGGCTCTACTCATCCGCCTCCGGCCAGATCTTGTCGTCCCCGTCCCCTCGGACTTCGCGGCCCTGGCCGCCCGAGCGAGCTCCAGGGTCTCGGTGGGCCGGGCCCTCGACGGGCTGGACCGCTTCACCCTGAACATCCTCGACGCACTACGGATGACCTGCCAGGACGGCGCCGTCTCTGTCCCGACCGTGCTGGAGATGGCCGCGCTGTCCGGCGTTCCCGCCGCAGTCGTCCTGCCGGCGATCGACGCTCTGCGACAACGATGCCTGCTCTTCGGAAACCAGATGGTTCTCTCCCTGGTGGCAACCGTCGAGGAGGTCTGCTCCCCCTATCTCGCGGGGCTTGGCCGCCCAGCTGCGTCGTTGAGCGAGGAGACCGCCGCCCTCGTCTCCGACCCCGCAGGGCTGCGCCGCACGCTGATGAGTGCCCCGCCGCCCGCGCGAGCCGCACTCGATCGGCTGGCAGCAGGTCCGCCGATTGGTACGGTGTCCCCGCAGAGCCTGGCGCGGGGATCCGATTCCGCAGTGCGATGGCTGGTTGACGCCCGCCTGCTGGTCCAGGTATCTGAGGACGTGGTCGAGCTTCCCCGCGAGGTGGGGCTCCTGCTGCGTCGCGAAGCCGGGCCCCTCGGCCCGCTGGAGCCCGATCCACCCGCTGCCCCTGCAACCACCCGCGACCAGGTGCCAGCAGACCGAGCGGCGGCGGGCCAGGCGATGGAGACTGTCCGGAACACCGAGGCGCTCCTGGAGGACCTCTCAGCCGAGCCAGCGGCGACGCTCCGCTCCGGGGGCATCGGCGTTCGGGATCTACGCCGGTTGGCCAGGGCCTGCGGGACCTCGGAGCAGACTACCGCGCTGCTCGTCGAGGTGGCCGTCGCGGCCGGGCTACTCGCGGAGTCCTCGTCCGAGATCGGATACGCGCAGTATCTGCCGACGGTCGCCTACGACGGATGGCGGGCAGGCAGCATCGCGACCCGCTGGCTGCGCCTGGTCACCGCGTGGATCAGCATGCGAAGAGAACCCTCACTGGTCGGGCAGCGTGGCGACCGGCGCATCGTCAACGCCCTGTCCGGCGAGGTGGAACGCAGCGGTGCCCCAAGCCGACGGAGAGCCGTCGTCGCGGTACTGGCAGCGGCACCCCCGGGAACTGTCCTGGACCCCAGCGACATCGTCAGTGTTCTCGCCTGGCGGGCACCCCGCAAGGCGACCAAGTCGTCGGCCTCAGCCGTGGCAACAGTGCTCCAGGAAGCCGCTCAACTCGGACTGACGGGGCTCGGAACCCTGTCCGGCTATGCGCGCCTCCTGCTGGCCGACCAGACCACGGAGGAGAAGGGCGAGGATGAGGATCCCCTCGGCCTCAACGAGTGCGACCGGCCCTGCGAACTGAACGCCGTCAAAGCCCTGGATGAGCTCTTGCCCGCCCCAGTCGAGCACATCCTGGTACAGGCCGACCTGACGGTGGTCGTCCCGGGCCCCCCGGAACCAGCGCTGGCCACCGAATTGAGCCTGATGGCCGATCAGGAGTCGCCCAGCGTTTTCCGGATCACTTCGGCCTCTGTCCGGAGAGCCCTTGACACCGGGTTCACGTCCACCGACCTGCAGGCATTGCTAGCCAAACGGTCGAGGACGCCGATACCCCAACCAGTTGCCTACCTGATCGACGATGTGGCGCGGCAGCACGGGGGCCTGCGCGTCGGATCCGCCGGCTCATTCGTTCACAGCGATGACGAAACGTTGATCACTGAGGTCATGGCCAACCGCCGCATGACCGGCCTCGTGCTACGCAGGCTCGCGCCGACAGTCGTCACAGCCTCCTGCTCCGTACCACGGCTGATGGCGGCCTTGCGCGACGCCGGATACGCCCCAGTCGCGGAGGACGCGACTGGGGACGCCGTGCTGGTGCGTCCGAGACTCCGGCGGGCCTCGGCCCGGCCAGCGCCGTCCGCCTGGGGCCAAGACGACCCGCTGGCGCCATCCCGCTGGTCGGCCGCCCGGTTGGAAGGCATCATCGACCAGATCCGCAGAGGAGATGCCGCAGCGAGAATCGCCCGGCGGGCGCCTGAGGCCGTCCGCAACGCCGCCCGAGTCCCTGGAGCCTCCACACAGGCCTACGACGAGGCCATGGCAGTGCTGCAACAGGCGATCAGAGATCATGCGCTGGTCTGGCTCGGCTATGTCGACGCCCACGGCACAGCGTCCTCCCGGCTCCTGCGCCCGGTGTCGATGGGCGGGGGGTATCTGCGCGCGGAAGACGAACGAACGGCGACGATTCACACCTTCGCCCTGCATCGCATCACCGCGGCGGCCGTGGACACCCCCGAAGGGTGGTGAAGGCCCTGGTCACCCCGGGGAGTGGTGAAGGCCGAGAGGGCTCACCGTGACTGGCCGCCGAAGGAACCGACGATGGAAACGATGAGAACCACCACCATCACCCCGCCCAGCGCCTCCCCGAGGGCATCGGCAGGGGAGCTGTTGAGATAGATCCAGGAAACAACGAACCACAGGAGGGCGAGCCCGCCAATTCCGACCAGGCTCATCAGGGCCAAGCGTGACGCCGCTGCTGCCCGCGTTTCAGCGGGATCCGGTTCGGTCACCATCGACAATCCCTTCGCCGGTCCTTCTACGGTACGCTGCGAAACGTATTGACTGCGATGTGTAAACGCCCCGTTACCCGTCCCGATGTTCTGCCCGGGAACCGTTCCTGATCGCGCCAATGATCGATATCACGATCAGCAGCCCCAGCCCGAAGCCAATGGTCTCCCTGGCCGCCGTACGAAGATCACTGTGCGCGACCAGACTCGAAAGCATGAACCACCCTACGAGAGCAGCGCACAGGCCAGCCACCCCGACGGCCAGCGGACGACGAGGCAGGCTGGCGGGTTGCCCCGACGGCCTGCCCCCACGCCTGTCCCGTGTCACGATCACGTCCCTGGCCGATGCCCGAACACCTTGACCCTCGTACCGATCCCGATGGTGCTGTACAACGTCTTGGCATCACCGTAGAGCAGGTTGACGCATCCATGCGACCCGATCGAGGCGTTGTGCAGATAGGTCGTCGTCGCGTGGAAACCGATGCCCCGAACGAAATTCTGCCAGTAGGGCAGCCAGACCTTGTAGGGATTCGACCATTCCTTCATGTTCCGCCGAAACACACTGTATGTGCCCACCGGAGTCGCGTAGCCCTTCATCCCGGTCCTGGTCACAGTCGGCCCGAAGACGACAGCACCGTCCTTGACCACCCAGACGGTCTGCAGGGTCAGGTTGACGCAGACCGTGGCGCCGGACCCGGGAGCCCCGCACTTGGCCTGCTCCGCAGCGGTCAGGCTGGTTGCGATCCGCTTGGCGACACTGCGCGTCGTCGGTCCGGCGCGCCCATTGACGGGGCTGATCCCGAACCGTTTCTGGAACTTCTTGATCGCCGAACAGTCACCGGTCGACTGCCGGCCGTCAACAACCACTGCATCGTACGTGCCGATCTGCGAGAGATACTTCTCGACCTCGCGCTGATACTCCCCGGTCTGGCATCCGGCTGCCGAGGTCTTGGACGGTTTCGGGGCCGGGCTGCTGGCCGAAGAGCTGGGAGAGGGCTGGGCGCTCGGAGACGCCTCAGCGCTTCGCGATTCCGCGGAGGTGGATGGGACGGGGCCGGGATCGGGGATCTCCGAGGCGTACGCTGCCGCTTCCTCGTCAGTCAGCGGCTGTGTCCCGTCCGGCGCCTCCTGGGCGGCGACCCGCTCCGCTTCCGAGGGCACCAGCGCATACGCCGCGCCACCTCCCGTGATCAGCACGCCGACAATGGCCGCCGCCACGGTCAGCTTGCGACCTCCCATGCCGCTCATCGAAGCCTCCCTCAAGCCGGTTCACCGGCTTCTCCCCCACATTCAACGATCACCATCCGTTGAACGTCACCAGTACGCTTAGAGGTTGCCTTCCGGGGGCAGGTATCGGCAGCGGTCGTACGGATGGATGGCACGAATCCGCTAGGGGGAGCCTGCCAAGCGTCCGTGTCACACTGGAGCATTCGCACCCGCCACCAACCGCAAGGACCCACGGTGACTGATGGCCCGCTGATCGTGCAGTCCGACAAAACGCTCCTGCTCGAGGTCGACAAACCGGACGCCCAGGCGTGCCGCGTAGCGATCGCGCCGTTCGCCGAATTGGAGCGGTCGCCGGAGCATATCCATACCTACCGTCTCACTCCACTCGGTCTATGGAACGCGCGTGCCGCTGGTCATGACGCCGAGAGCGTCATCGACGCGCTGCTGCGGTTCTCCCGGTTCCCGGTCCCGCACGCCCTGCTGGTCGACATCGCGGAGACCATGGACCGCTACGGTCGGCTGCGCCTGGTCAACGATCCGGC
>JAFGOK010000339.1 GCA_016926535.1 Micromonosporaceae bacterium
GAGTCACCCGCAACGCTGGTCACCGCAGCGCCGCTGAAGCCGAAGGCGCCGAGGAACCCTGCGATGGCGGGAAGGGTGAGCTGCATCCCGCCGTCCACGTGGCCGAAGCCAGGCACATGGTCAAGGTGCAGAGGCCCGAAATCAACATCGCCCAGGGCGAGGTGCCCTCCGACCAGCGACAGCACCAGAAGCAGCAGGGCAAGCCCTCCGATGGCCAGGAACACGACGGTCGAGACACCCATGCCAGCACCACCTTCCACCCCACTGCCGGCCGCGTCGCCAACCGGCGACCGCCGGATCCGACCCGCCCCCTGAGGTTAGCCTCGGCACGCACGTCCCGACCCCGCGAGCGCGAGCTCGCAACGAGACCGACGCGTCCGCCCCGAGACAACCATCGAAACGGCCACTGCCCAATAGTGCGACATGGTGGTACCAGAAAGGCAACAACGCACCGTGAATACGAGCATTTGTCGCATTCACTGATCGGTCAGTGAAATATGCAGCACTGATCCCCGCATTCCCCAATGGGCCATCGATAACAATTTCCTTTCAATACACACCCAGCCAATGCATCGGACAGCCAAGATGAGGATAAGTCACGGTCGCCAGACAAACCACACCCATAGGGACCACAGCAGACAAACGACAGGCAAATTGCCCCACGGAGACCCGCGGACGCGATCATACAGTGGCATTGTTCGAGGGCATGCTGGGCGGATATTGACGTATGTTACAAGCCCCTGTCAAGGGGTCTACTGATTGCTGTCACTTTTCCTGCATATGATGACAACGAGCCATGATGTTCGATAGTTTGATGGACGCCACTCTCAGGGAACGGAGTTCCGGTACAGCCGAACGCTGAAGCGGTTCGGTGAGGCCGGCGTCACAACCATCCGCACGCATCCTCGTCTGAAATGGGAGCAGGCTCGCAGTGCGAGCCTGTGTGGGGGCTCAGATGGCCGTGCTCGACGCGGTAACAACAAAACAGCAAACAACAAAACAGCAAACAACTGGGCAACAGACAGAGAAACAGCACACCAGCGCCACAGCAGAGATCAGGCTCACGGGCACCGGAGCAGCGAGGACCGGGACCGGCCGCCAATCGGCACGCTACGAGGTCTCGGTACTACTGGCCATCGACGTGATAGCCGCCCTGTCACCGGCCCTGGCCATCTGCGATATGGCAGGCCCCGTGGCTCGGGTCCTGGCGATCGCTCTGCCGTTCGGCTGGGTCCTCGCCCTGCTCTGCTACGGCGGCTACCGGCGATCCGCCCGGCGATCCGCCCGGCGGGGAGCCCGAAGGGCAGTGGAAGCCTGCATGGCGGCAGCAGCCGTCACGCCGGTCATCTGTCTCCTCTCGGGCCAGAGCACGCTCATCAGCGTGGCCACCGCGGCGATCGTGACCACAGCTGCCCTGACCTTGCTGGGCAGGATCGCGGCTGTCGCTGCCCTGCGGGCCATGCGCCGCAGGTCGGGCCGTCACCGGGCACTGATCGTCGGGCCCTCGACCTCGGTGGCCGGCATCGTCGCCGCCATCCGGCGGGACCGCACCAATGAGCTCTCCCCTGCGGCGATCTGTGTCGTCGACGATCCCGCCGGCCTGCCCCCCGGGCCGCTGCCACTCCCCGTCCTCTGCGGATGCCAGGACATCGCTGCCACGGCGTCCACCCTCGGGTGCCCGACCGTGATCGTGGTGCCCTCTGCCCACCTCGACGGGATCCGGCTGCGCCGGCTGGCCTGGGCGCTCATGGATGCCGACATTGACCTAATCATCGCCCCAACCATCGAGGAGGTCGTTGCGGACCGGGTGACGATGTCCGACGTCGGCGGGCGGCTCCTGCTACATATCCAGGCTCCCCGGTTCAGCGGGCCGCTGCGGCTGGCCAAGGAGTTCCTCGACCGGAGCGCCGCAGCGGTACTGCTGATCATCGCCGCGCCGCTGATGGGGCTAATCGCGCTGCTGATCCGGCTGACCAGCCCGGGTCCTGCCGTGTTCCGACAGCGCCGGGTCGGCAGAAACGGCCGGGAGTTCACCTGTCTGAAATTCCGGACGATGACCGTGGACGCCGACCGGCGCAGGGAGGAACTCGCGCATCTCAACGAGCGCGGAGAGGGCCTCCTTTTCAAGATCCGCCACGATCCGAGGGTCACCCCGATCGGCTCGTGGCTCCGCCGATCCTCGCTGGATGAGCTTCCCCAGCTCGTCAACGTGCTGCGGGGTGAGATGTCGCTGGTCGGGCCCCGGCCGCCGCTGCCGTCCGAGGTCGCCAACTACGACGAAGACCTGCGCCGGAGGCTGCTGGTCAAACCCGGCCTGACCGGGCTGTGGCAGGTCAGCGGGCGCTCGGAGCTGCCCTGGCCGGAGGCCGTTCGGCTTGACCTTACCTATGTGGACAACTGGTCGCCTGCCCTGGACACCGAGATCATGCTGCGCACCGCCGCCGCCGTAGTACGCGGCACCGGGGCGTACTGAGCCCCGTTCCCGGGCGGTTGACAATGGGGTGTGCCCGGATACCTCTCGGTATCCGGGCACATCGTGGAAGGATCCGCCGTTGCCTACAAGGCGGGGTAGGCGTTCTTCATCAGTTCCTTGAACTGCGCGGAGAACCAGGCGCCGGAGACCGGCGAGTTGGGCAGCGCACCGCTCTCGCTGTTGCCGTTGCGGGAGTTGCCCTCGTAGGTCGGGTCGCACATCCGGTCGAAGCCCTTGCCACCAGGGTTGTCCGGGCCGGTCGGGATGAGCGAGCTCGAGCCGTCCGACTCACCCGGAGGCTTGATCCACACGTACGCGTCGATCCCGCTGGCCGGGGCGGCCTTCGGCCGCTCACCGATGCCGGCACCGCTCTGGTTGCACCAGTTGCCGGCGTGGATGCGCCGGTCGATGCGGGAGTCGTCAACGTACGTGTTCAGATCGGTCGACGTGCTGACCTTGGTGGGCCGCGCGGAGCCGCCCCAGCCGTTGCGGCCAGTGTCGATCAGCATGCCGATGTTGGACTTGAAGCCGGAGCTGACAAGCTTGGTGCGGAACGCCTGGGCGAAGCTGAGCTCGTCAACGTACTTGTTCCAGTCGACCCAGTCGGACTCCCGGACTGAGGTGCCGCCGACAGACGCCGTGATCTTCAGGTAGGGCTCCTGGAGGGCGGAGTAGTTGGCGGTGTTGGTGATAAACCCTGCGACCGTTTCGACGCCGCCGGTCGCGCCCTTGGCCGTCGAAGCGAACAGCTCGGCCGACGAGCCGAAGTTGTCGTCCCAGCCGATCCACCCGTGGTGGGCGGCGTCGATGTAGTTGTAGGTGTTGCCCAGGGCGTACAGCTTGCTGAGCGCGTACTGGACGCCGGTGACGTAGTTGCCATTGGCCTTCATCACGTCACACTCTGGAGTCGCCTGCTCGCGGCTCCCGGTGTTGGTGATGAGGTTCGGCAGCGAGTCGATCTCAATGATGTTGATAATGCGCAGGTTGGCGTACTTCGAATTCCCCATAATCGAAGCGATGGGGTCGATGTACTCCGTCTTGTAGCGGTCGATCTCTTCTGGCCCCAGCTCACCGTTGGAGGCCAGGGCTGCGCAGTCCCGGCCTGGCAGGTTGTAGATGACGAACTGGATGGCCGTGTAGCCACCAGCAACCGCGTTGTCGAGGTGACCAGCAAGGCTGGTCTCATAGCCGGAGCCCTCCGGCGCCTCGATGGAGTCGATCGTGTCGAGCCAGACGCCAGTCGGCTGGTTGGCGATCTTGCTGCCGCCATCGGCCTTGGCCTTGTCTGCCCAGTCCGGGTTCACGTAGACCTTGGCCCCGGAGTATGGGTTGTCGACCCGGGCGTTCGGCGCAGCCACTGGCGGGGCGGCTTCGGGTGCCGGAACGGTCGAGGCGCTGGACGGGGTCGCCGCGACCGTCACCATTGCCGCGCCCATGGCGACGGTCGCCATAGCCACGAGTCCTCTGCGGAGGGGTGATCGTCTCGCGACGGAGAGGTTGGTACTCAAGGGGTGCTCCTTTCGATGGGTTCAACCGGGGGCGGGCATGGGTGAACCCCGAATGGTGCGTGGCTCTACGAACGGCTTGATCGCCGCGCGGTCTGGCGGTACGGCGATGCAGTCTGCGTCCGCTGTTCGGGTGCCCACCGGGATGAAAGCCCGAGTTGAACTTGCCGAATTGATTGATAGCCATCGTTACATGACGCCTCTTTGTAACGCAACAATGACAGAATATTGTGGAAACTTACATGTATTGCTCCAGGTGGGACACAAGATCACAAAAGAGGCGACCACGAACCCGCCGTACTCGATCATCCAAGCGGTGAGTCCCCGCAAGCCCCAGGCGAGTCGCCCCGCAAGCCCCGGGCGAGTCGCAGCGGACCCCGGGCGAGCCACGATCGTGTTGCAATGAACATGGTGACTCTTTGAGTATTCGCGTATACAGTGAGTCGCGTGACTGGCATTGGTGAGAGCCGATCAGACGTGGCATCACGTGTTGACAGCTTGACGGGGAGACCAAGCCTCGCCCGGATGTACGACTACTTCCTCGGCGGCAAC
>JAFGOK010000340.1 GCA_016926535.1 Micromonosporaceae bacterium
CCCCCCGGTCCACACGACCAGGTTGTTCCGGACCAGCTCCGCATGCAGGGCTGCGACCGTGCGCTTGACGGCGACGACGCTCATCGGTCCTCCTCCTTAGCGTTGCCGGACACCGCGGGACCGCCGGGCACCCCGGCGTCGCCCGTGCCCGCGATGCCACCAGACAGCGTCGCGTTGCGGATGGAGCGCAGGCGGCGCATGACGTCGTTGCCGTGCCGGCCGAAGTGATCGTGCAGGATCCGGTACTCGGCGTACAGCGCGTCGTAGGCGTCGGCCCTGGCCGGGTCCGGAAGGTAGACGTTGCGCTCGACCGACCCCATGGCCTCCGCTGCCGTCGGCACGTCCGGGTAGGCCCCGGCCGCGACGGCCGCGTGGATCGCCGATCCGAGCGCTGGACCCTGCTCCGAGCCGATCAGGCTGAGCGGTCTGCGGGTGACATCGGCGTAGATCTGCATCAGCACGGGGTTCTTGAGCAGGCCACCGGCGACGATCAGTTCGGTGACGGGGACCCCGGCGTTCTCGAAGGACTCCATGATGGTGCGGGTACCGAAGGCCGTCGCCTCCAGCAGCGCCCGGTAGATCTCCGGCGGCCGGGTGGCCAGGGTCAGGCCGATGATCAGACCGCTGAGCTCGTGGTCGACCAGCACGGATCGGTTGCCGTTGTTCCAGTCCAGGGCGACCAGCCCGTGCGCTCCGACCGGCGCCTCGGCGGCCAGGCGGCTGAGCAGGTCGTGCGGGCTGATGCCCTCGGCTGCCGCCCGCTCGGTGTACTCGGCCGGCAGGCAGTGGTCGACGTACCAGGCGAAGATGTCGCCGACGCCGGTCTGCCCGGCCTCGTAGCCCCACAGGCCCTGGATGACCCCGTCGAGCACGACCCCGCAGGCGCCGGGGACCTCGGCGAACCGCTCACCGTTCATGATGTGGCAGGTCGAGGTGCCCATGACGGCGAGCATCTGACCGGGAGCGGTCGCCTTGGCCGCGGGAGCGGTCACGTGGGCGTCGACGTTGCCGATCGCGACGGCGATGCCTTCGGGCAGGCCGGTCCAGGCCGCCGCCCTGGCGCTCAGGTCTCCGGCCCGATCGCCGAGCGGGGAGAGCGGGAAGTCGACCTTGGCGGCGTGGTCGGCGAAGGCCGGATTGAGGGCTGCGAAGTACTCCCGGCTCGGGTAGGCCCCGTCCTGGTAGATGGCCTTGTACCCGGCGGTGCAGGTGTTGCGGGTCTCCCGCCCGCACAGCTCCCAGGTGATCCAGTCGGCCGCCTCGATCCACCGCTCGGCGCGGGCGTAGACCTCCGGATCCTCCTCCAGGAGTTGCAGGGCCTTGGCGACCTGCCACTCCGAGGAGATCTTGCCGCCGTAGCGAGCGATCCAGGGCTCGCCGCGCTCGTGGGCCAGCGCGTTGATCCGGTCGGCCTGGGGCTGGGCAGCATGATGTTTCCACAGTTTGGGGTAGGCGTGGCGGCGGCTGCGCAGCTCCGGAAGCTCGCACAGCGGCGTGCCGTCGGCGAGGGTCGGCAGCACGGTGCACGCGGTGAAATCGATGCCGATCCCGAGGACGGCCTCCGGTGGGATCCCTGCCGAGGCCAGGGCCTCCGGCACGGCTCGGCGCAGGACCTCCCGGTAGTCGTCCGGGTCCTGGAGGGCCCAGTCCGGCGGCAGGGCCTGGCCGGTCGCCGGCAGGACCTGCTCGATGACCCCGCTGGCGTACGGGTGGACGGCCGTGCCGACCTCCGCTCCGTCCGCGACCCGAACGATGACAGCACGGCCGGACAGCGTTCCGAAGTCGACGCCGACGACGTACGCGTCCGTGAGGCTGTGGCTGGGATTCATGCAGGAGATGTTAACGCTCACAACCATCGCGTCAAGGGTGAGCCCCTCGGTCGAGGACACAACTTGGCAACCGACCCGACCGACACAGAAGAACCCCTTGACTGGACCGGGTGTGACCGTTAACACTCTCGCCCATACATCTCCGGTATCCAGACAGACGAATTGTGAACGATCACTCAACCATCGATCTCAATCATCACCGCAACGATCGAGTACCCACCATCACAGTCAGCGCGGCAGCGTGAGGAGCGTGAGTGCACCGTGCGGAAGACCCTGACAACCATCATCGCCCTAGCCCTCGTGGCAGGTGGCGTAGCAGCATGCGGCAACAGTGACAGTGGCGGAGACGGCAAGATCGTCCTCGGCTTCTCCCAGGTCGGCGCAGAGAGCGGCTGGAGGACGGCCAACACCAAGTCCATCCAGGACTCGGCGAAGGAAGCCGGCATCACCCTGAAATTCTCGGATGCGCAGCAAAAGCAGGAAAACCAAATTAAGGCAATCCGGACATTTATTCAGCAAAAGGTTGATGTCATTGCGTTCTCGCCGGTCGTCGAGTCCGGATGGGACACCGTTCTCAAGGAGGCAAAGGCCAAGAAGATCCCGGTCATCCTGACCGACCGGGCGATCGACTCGAAGGACACGTCACTATACAAGACGTTCCTCGGATCGGACTTCGTCGAAGAGGGCCGCAGGTCCGCCCAGTGGCTGGTCAAGGCGACCGAGGGCAGCACCGACCCCGTCACCATCGTCGAATTGCAGGGGACCACCGGATCAGCGCCGGCCATCGACCGGAAGGAGGGCTTCGCCGAGGTCATCAAGGCTGATCCCAAGTTCCAGATCATCGCCTCGCAGACCGGCGACTTCACCCGGGCGAAGGGCAAGGAGGTCATGCAGGCCTTCCTCAAGGCGCACAAGGACATCGACGTGCTCTACGCCCACAACGACGACATGGCGCTCGGCGCGATCCAGGCCATCGAGGAAGCAGGGCTCAAGCCCGGCACCGACATCAAGATCATCTCTGTTGATGGCGTCAAGGACGCGTTCGTCGCGATGACCGAAGGCAAGATCAATGTCGTGGTCGAGTGCAACCCGCTCCTCGGCCCGCAACTGATGGACATCGTCAAGAAGGTCGTCGATGGTCAGGAGACCCCCCAGCGCATCGTGACCGAGGAGGGCGTCTTCACGGCGGACCAGGCAGCGGCGGCGCTGCCGAACCGCAAGTACTGATCCGCGGCGGCAGAAGGCCAGCGGCAGCGGTCCCGCAGGCCTCGATGCCGCCGGCTGGGCCGATCGGATGCGGCGGGGTGCCAGACCCGCTCCGATCGGCCCAGCCGGCCAGCGCCCGTGCCGTCACCGCACCAGCGCCCGCGCCGCCCCCGCAGTCGTCGATTCCAGGGAGAGGCAGGAAGGATCCCAGATGCCGCAGCAACAGGCCATTCTGGAGACCAGAGGCATCCACAAGCAGTTCCCCGGCGTCAACGCCCTCACCGACGTCGACTTCCGCCTCTTCCCCGGCGAGGTCCACGCGTTGATGGGTGAGAACGGCGCTGGCAAGTCCACCCTGATCAAGGTCCTGACCGGCGTGTACCAGGCGGATGCCGGCACCGTGCTGCTGGGCGGGACGCCGGTGCGCTTCACCGGCCCGCTCCAGGCCCAGCAGGCCGGGGTGAGCACGGTCTACCAGGAAGTCAACCTCTGCCCGAACCTCTCGGTCGCCGAGAACATCTGCATCGGCCGGGAGCATCGCACCGCCGGGCTGATCCGCTGGGGATCCGACCGCCAGCGGGCCAGGGACCTCCTGGAACGGTTCCAGCTCGACCTCGACGTCACCGCCCCCCTGGGATCCTGCTCCCTGGCCGTCCAGCAGCTGGTCGCCATTGTCCGGGCCGTTGCCGTCTCAACGAAGGTCCTCATCCTCGACGAACCCACCTCCAGCCTCGACGCGGACGAGGTCGAGCAGCTGTTCGGCGTCATCCGCCAGCTGCGGGCCGAGGGGGTTGCCATCCTGTTCGTCTCGCACTTCATCGACCAGATCTACGCGGTGAGCGACCGGGTGACCGTCCTGCGCAACGGCACCCTGGTCTGCGAGGAGCCCATCGATCGGCTTCCCCACCTCGAACTGGTCAAACGCATGATCGGCAAGGAGCTCGAAGTACTGGAACAGCTCGGGGACGCCGCCCCCCGACGGGCCGGTACCGCCGACTCGACCGAAGCGCCGGTCATCGCGGCTGATCAGGTCGGGCGGCGCGGCTCGGTCGCCCCGTTCGACCTGGCGATCCGCCGGGGAGAGGTCGTCGGCCTCGCCGGGCTGCTCGGATCGGGCCGCACCGAGGTCGCCCGGCTGCTGTTCGGAGCCGACCGCGCCGACGCCGGCCGGTTCACCCTGTCGGGCAAGGCGACCACCCTCCGAACGCCCCGGGCCGCCATCGCTGGGGGCATCGCGTTCTGCTCGGAAAACCGGAAGACCGAGGGGCTCATCGAGGACCTGACCATCCGGGACAACATCATCCTGGCCCTGCAGGCCGCCCGGGGATGGACCCGGCCCCTGCCGGCCAGGCAGCGGGAGGAGCTCGTCGAGCGCTACATCACCGCGCTACGTATCAGCCCGCCCAACCCCGACATGCTCGTCCGCAATCTCAGCGGAGGAAACCAGCAGCGCGTCCTGCTCGCGCGATGGTTGATCACACAGCCGCGCCTGCTCATCCTCGACGAACCGACCCGGGGCATCGACATCGGCGCGAAGGCCGAGATCCAGCGTCTGGTCGTCTCGCTCTCCGAGGAGGGGATGGCCGTGCTGTTCATCTCGGCGGAGCTCGAAGAGGTGCTGCGGCTGTCCCACCGGGTGGCGGTCCTGCGGGACCGGAAGCTCGTCGAGGAACGAATCAACGACGACGACCTCACAGCGGACGCCATCCTGCGGACCATCGCGAGTGGAGCACACCAATGATCACGTGGACGAGGCACCGGTTGTTCTGGCCGGTGATGCTGCTGGTGCTGCTCCTGCTGAGCAACCTGTTCTTCACCCCGGACTTCTTCTCCATCCAGATGAAGCAGGGCCACCTGTACGGCAGCCTCATCGACATCCTGCACTTCGGAGCGCCGCTGATCCTGGTGTCGCTCGGGATGACCCTGGTCATCGCGACCGGGGGCATCGACCTGTCGGTCGGGGCCGTCGTGTCCATCAGCGGTGCGCTGGCCTGCTGGACCATCAGCCAGCAGTCAGACCAGGGCAGCCTCGGAGTCGTGGTCATGGCGGTGGCACTCAGCCTGGGAGTCACAGCGCTGCTCGGGGCGTGGAACGGCCTGCTGGTCGCTGGCGCCGGGATCCAGCCGATCATCGCGACGCTGATCCTCATGGTCGCAGGTCGGGGGGTCGCCCAGCTCATCACCGACGGGCAGATCATCACGGTCAACAGCTCCCCGTACAAGGTCATCGGAGGCGGGTACCTCGCGACGCTGCCGTTCTCGATCCTGCTGGTGGCAATCGTCGTGGCGGCGACGGCCCTGCTGACCCGGCGCACCGCCCTCGGGCTGCTCCTGGAGTCCGTTGGCGGCAACGCTGAGGCCAGCCGGCTCGTCGGAATCCGCTCCCGGGGGCTGATCGCGATGACCTACATCGTCGCCGGCCTGTGCGCCGGAGTCGCCGGCCTCATGATCAGCTCGAACGTCTCCAGCGCTGACGGCAACAACGCCGGGCTGTGGATCGAGCTCGATGCGATCCTCGCGGTCGTCATCGGCGGCACCTCCCTGCTCGGAGGCAGGTTCTCCCTGACCGGCACGGTCATCGGCGCCCTCATCATCCAGACCCTCTCCACGACGATCTACACCATCGGTGTTCCGCCGGAGACCACGCTGGTCGTCAAAGCGATCGTCGTGATGATCGTCTGCCTGGCCCAGTCCCCGTCATTCCGGGCAAAGGTGTTCCGGCGACCCGGGTTCGCACCGCCGGCGGCCAGACCGGGCGAGCCCGGCCCGGATGCCGCACCAGCCGGGCCGGCAGACCCCACCGAGACGAAGGCAGAGGTGCCAGCATGACCACCACCACTGTCAGCCAGGCACCGCTGGCAAAGGCCCTGGCGGGCAGGCAGCGGTACATCCCCGCCATCGGCACCCTCAGCCTCTTGATCGCCATGATTCTGGTCGGCTCGGTGCGCTACGAGGGGTTCTTCTCCGGCCAGATCATCCTGAATCTCTTCATCGACAACGCCTTCCTGCTGGTCGTCGCGGTGGGAATGACCTTCGTCATCCTGACCGGGGGGATCGACCTCTCGGTCGGCGCCGTCGTGGCGCTCTCCGCGATGCTGTGCGCCTGGCTCGTGGAGAAGCACGGCTGGCCACCGCTCGTGGTCATCCCGCTGGTGCTGCTCATTGGGTTGCTGTCCGGCCTCGGGATGGGCGCGATCATCCACTACTTCGACATCCAGCCCTTCATCGTCACCCTCGCGGGCATGTTCCTGGCCCGCGGGCTGTGCTACACGATCAGCCTCAATTCGATCTCGATCTCGGATCCCGTGTTCACGGATCTCGCCCAGATGCAGATCGGCCTGCCCGGCGGGCTCTTCGTCTCGTCGAGCGCCATCTTCGCCGTCCTCATCGTCGCGATCGCGTTCGTCGTGCTGCACTACACCCGGCTCGGCCGGAACGTGTACGCCGTCGGCGGCAACAAGCAGTCGGCGATGCTCATGGGGCTTCCGGTGGCGCGTACCACCATGAGCGTCTACGCGATCAGCGGGTTCTGCTCCGCCTTCGGCGGGGTGCTGTTCACCCTCTACATGCTCTCCGGATACAGCCTGCACGCGGTCGGTCTGGAGCTGGACGCCATCGCGGCGGTCGTCATCGGAGGAACGCTGCTGACCGGAGGTTCCGGGTTCGTGCTCGGCACGGTCCTCGGGGTCCTCGTGCTCGGGGTCATCCAGACCATCATCACGTTCCAGGGAACGCTAAGCTCGTGGTGGACGAGGATCGTCGTAGGGCTCCTCCTGCTGGTGTTCATCGCGCTGCAACGCGTGATCGGAGCTCGCCAGCGGTGAGACGTCAATCGCACGTTGTGACCTGCCCAGCATCGGTCACGTCGAGAAAGGAAGGTCGATGATGGGCAGGATCCACAGCGAGGGGCGGGAACCCAGACGGCCGGCAGCCGTAATGCGGGACGTCGCGAAGCTGGCCGGCGTTTCCCACCAGACGGTCTCCCGGGTCCTCAACGAGCACGCCAACGTTCGCCCGGAAACCCGGGATCGGGTCCTTGATGCCATGCGCCACCTGGACTACCAGCGCAACACGGCGGCACGAGCGTTGGTGACCCGCAAGTCACAGACCCTCGGCCTGATCACCTTCGACACAACGCTGGTCGGCCCGGCCTCCATGGTCTACGGCATCGAGCGGGCGGCGCGGGACGCAGGATACTTCGTCAGCATCGTCAGTGTCCGGACCCTGGAACGCGGCACGGTCCTCGACGCCATCAAGCGGCTCCGCGAGCAGGCGGTCGAGGGCATCATCGCCGTCGCCCCGGAGGACACCGCGGTGGCCGCCCTGTCCAGGGTCCCGGAAAATCTGCCGATCGTCGGGGTCGGCGTCGGTCGGTCCGAGGACGTGTGCATGGTGGGAGTCGACAACCGCACCGGAGCCAGGCAGGCCATCGATCACCTGCTCAGTCTGGGCCACCGGACGATCGCCCACATCGGCGGCCCGCCCACCTGGCCGGAGGCCAAGGAGCGGGAGGCCGGGTGGAGGGAGGCGCTGCACGCTGCTGGGATCATCGCGCCGGAGCCGACGGCCGGTGATTGGAGCGCCCGCTCCGGCTACGAGGCCGGGCTGGCTCTCGCCAGGGAGCGAAGCGTCACGGCGGTCTTCTGCGCCAACGACCAGACGGCGATCGGGTTGCTCTCCGCGCTGTACCGAGCTGGGCTCAAGGTCCCCCAGGACGTCAGTGTCGTCGGGTTCGACGACATCCCGGAGGCTCCGTACCTCTACCCCCCGCTCACCACGGTCCGCCAGGATTTCTCCGCCGTCGGCCGGCAGAGCTTCGAGCTCCTGCTCCAGCAGATCAACACCAGGACCCGCTCGACCGAGCGGATGGCCCTCGACCCAGAGCTGATCCTCCGCGAAAGCACCTGCGCTCCAGCGTGACCCCGGCCTCCGGCCGGGGTCGGGTGCAGGTCAAGCAGCGAACGGGAGCCAGGTGCGGGAAACGCCACCCATGGCCGGCGACCTGCCGTCATGATCGTACTGATCATGCCCGGTCGGTCTGCCACCACCTGGGAGTCCATCCATGTCGCTGCTGGCGAAGATCAGCCTGAACAACCGAGGGCTGACGATGCTGATCGCCGTGCTGGCGATCGTCTTTGGAGGGATCGCCGTCCCGAGACTCAAGCAGCAGCTGCTTCCGTCCCTGGACTACCCGGCCGCCTTCATCGTCGCCCCGTACCCGGGCGCCGCCCCGGCAATCGTCGATGAACAGGTCACCCTGCCGATTGTCACCGCGATCCAGTCGGTGGAGGGGCTGGAGAGCACCACCTCGATCAGCCGAGAGTCCGCCGCGGCCGTCCAGGTGGCGTTCGTCTTCGGGACTGATCTCGACAAGGCCATCTCCAAAGTCGAGTCGTCGATCAGCCGCATCAAGTCCCAGCTGCCGAGCGACGTCAGCCCTTCGGTCTACGCCGGCGGCACCAGCGACATCCCAGCGGTCGTCCTCGCCGCCAGCTCCTCCGGCGACGAGCGCCTGCTCTCGGAGCGGCTGACGGCGACCGTCCTGCCGGAGCTGCAGCGCATCGACGGCATCCGCGAGGCCACCATCACCGGCGCCAGGGATCGGATGATCACCATCACGCCGAACCCCGCGACCATGGCCACAGCTGGAGTCGATGCCCAGGCCATCGCAGCGGCGCTGCGTTCCAACGGGGTCGAGACCCCGGCCGGAGCGGTCGCAGACGGCGACCGGTCCCTGACCGTCCAGGTCGGAACAGTCTTCGATGACGTCGACGACCTCCGCGAGCTCCCGGTCACACCAGCGGTCCGGCTCGGCGACCTCGCCGAGATCAGCGAGAGCCTGGCAGCCGCGACCAGCATCACCAGGACCAACGGGAAGACCAGTCTCGGCATCATGGTCACGGCAACCCCAGACGGCACCATCGTGGAGATCTCCGACCAGATCCAGGCGGCCCTGCCGGACCTCGAACGGGAGCTGGGCGACGGCGCGAAGCTCACCGTCATCTTCGACCAGGCCCTGTACATCACGGAATCGATCCGCAGCCTGACCAAGGAAGGGCTGCTGGGACTGGTGTTCGCCGTGATCGTGATCCTGGTGTTCCTGTTCTCCATCCGATCGACGCTGGTCACCGCCATCTCGATCCCGATGTCGATCCTCATCGCGCTCATCGCGCTGTGGGCCGGGGGCTACTCGCTGAACATCCTGACCCTCGGAGCCCTGACCATCGCCGTCGGACGGGTCGTCGACGACTCGATCGTCGTCCTGGAGAACATCAAGCGCCACCTGGACTACGGCGAGGACCGGATCCAGGCGGTGACGACGGCGGTCAGGGAAGTCGCCGGAGCCGTCACGGCCTCGACCGTGACCACCGTCGCCGTGTTCGCGCCGATCGCACTGGTCGGCGGGCTGGTCGGGCAGCTGTTCTCCTCGTTCGCCGTCACCATCGCTGTCGCACTCGGCGCCTCGCTGCTGGTCGCGCTGACCATCATCCCAGTGCTCGCCTACTGGACGCTGCGGCCGGCAGCCAGCGGGGCCGACCCGGAGGAGACCCACAGGAGGGCAGAGCGGCGCGAGCACGCCAGCCTGCTCCAGCGCGCCTACCTTCCGGTCCTCCGGTTCGCGATCACCTGGCGGCTGACGACAGCCCTCACCGGCCTGGTCATCTTCGTCGCCACCGTCGGGCTCGCCCTGGGGCTCAAGACCAACTTCTTCGATCAGACCGGGCAGAACACCCTGAGCGTCACCCAGACCATGCCGGTCGGCACCAGCCTTGCCGTGACCGACACCGCGACGGCCAGGGTCGAGGCGGTGGTCGCTGAGACGAAGGGGGTCGAGCAGTACCAGGCCACGGTCGGGGGCAGCAGCATGATGGGACTCACCGCCGCTGGCGGCAACGTTTCGAGCGTCTCGATCACCCTGGACAAGGAGGCCGACGCCGCCGCGATCGAACGCACGCTGCGGCAGCGGCTGAACGCGCTGACCGGGGCCGGGGAGATCCGGGTGTCCGCTGGCAGTGGAGGCATGGAGTTCTCCGCCAGCCGGCTTGAGGTCCTGGTCCACGCCAGCGACCCGACCGCCCTCGGGGCGGCCTCGGAGCAGGTCCGCGCGGCCATGGCCGGGACCAGTGGCATCGTCGATGTCGCCAGTGACCTGGCGACCAGCGCCCCCCGGGTGGAGATCCGGCTCAAGCGGCAGGCGGCCGGCGCCCTGGGGCTGACCGACGCCGGAGTCGGCCAGCTGGTCGCTGCGACCCTGCGCGGGACGACCCTGGGTCAGGTCACCCTGGGCGGGGTCCCCCAGGCGGTCGTGCTGCGCCTCGGCCAGGGTCCCGGTGATCCCGACCAGCTGAGGATGCTGCCGGTGACCACCCCAGCTGGGCAGGTACCGCTGGAGACCATCGCTGATCTCGTGACCGTCGACGGGCCGGTACGGATCAGCCGCCTGGACGGAGACCGGACCGTCACGGTCAGCGGGACCGCGACCGGTGAGGATGTCGGCCAGACGACCGAGGATCTCACCGCCGCCCTGGAGCGCCTCACCCTGCCGGAGGGGGCCAGCTACGACCTCGGTGGGGTCAGCGCCGACCAGAAGGACGCCTTCGCGGATCTTGGGCTGGCCCTGCTGGCAGCCATCGTCATCGTGTACCTCGTCATGGCCATCACCTTCCGCAGCATGCTCCAACCGCTGATCCTGCTGGTCTCCATCCCGTTCGCCGCGACCGGGGCGATCGGGCTGCTGCTGGTGACCGGGACGGCGCTCGGGGTCCCTGCCCTGATCGGGGCGCTGATGCTCGTCGGGATCGTGGTCACGAACGCCATCGTCCTGATGGACTTGATCAACAAGTACCGGGCCAGCGGTCTCGGCGTGATCGACGCGGTGGTGGAGGGCGGGCGGCACCGCCTGCGGCCCATCCTGATGACCGCGGTCGCAACGGTGTGCGCGCTGCTGCCGATGGCCCTGGGCGTTGAGGGCAGCGGCGGCTTTCTCTCCCAGCCGCTGGCGATCATGGTCATCGGCGGCCTGATCAGCTCGACGATCCTGACCCTCGTACTGGTGCCGACGCTCTACACGATGGTCGGACTCCGCGCAAGGTCGTAGGGGAATCGTAGGGGAAAACAAACCCCAATTCCGGGGAAAACCCCGGTTACTGCCACCGGTGGCACGGGCCATACTGTCGTCAATTCCCGTTCCAACATCGTCGATTGTGCCTGTGCACCCG
>JAFGOK010000341.1 GCA_016926535.1 Micromonosporaceae bacterium
CCCGGGATCGTCCGGCCCGCACCGGCAGCGGCATCGGACCATCAGCGCTTCTGTCGCAACGCTGCTGGCGGCGCTGCCGCTCTCGACGCTGTTCGAACGGTGGACCTGGCTGGTCAACGCTGGGCTGGCCTTGACAGCGCTGTGCCTGGTCGCCCTCGCGCTGCGTGCGCTGCGGCTGCCGTCGTGGGTACCCACCGTCGGCATGGTCGTCGCCCTCCCGGTCATCCTCGCCAGGGAGTTCCCCAGCGGCCAGGAACTCCTCGTCCTCATCCCGAGTGGCGCGACGCTGCAACACTTCACGCACCTGACGTCAACAGCGATCGTTGATCTGCGCCAGTACAGCACCCCGGCCCCGGACCGCGCCGGATTCCTGTTTCTGGCAGTGTTTGGCATCGCCGCAGTCGCGATCATCATCGATCTGCTGGTCGTCGTGTTGCGGCAGCCCGCAGTCGCAGGGCTGCCGATGCTCGCGATGTACTCAGTCCCGGTGGCCATCGAGACCGGCAGCGTCAGCCTGATCCCGTTCCTCTGCGGCGCGGCTGGTTTCCTGTGGCTGCTCGCGACCGACAGCATCGATCGGATCCGCCGGTTCGGAAAGCGCTTCAGCGGGGACGGGCAGGGGGTCGACGTCTGGGCCGTCTCGCCCCTCGCGTCGGCCGGTCGCAGGCTCGGGATCATCGGGCTGGCCCTGGCGGTCGCGCTCCCACTCGCCGTCCCTGGTATGACCACCGGGTTGTTCGACCAGTTCGGGGTGACTGGCCGCGGAGCCGCCGGCGGATCGGCAACGACGGTCAACCTGACCGCGATGCTGTCCGGAAGCCTCAAACGGGACCGGCCATTCGAGATGGTGCGGGTCCAGACGAACGACACCAACCCCTACTACCTGCGCTTCGCCGTCGCCGACCAGCTGACGGTGTCGGGATTCCACGAGCGGACGGTCACCAGGGGCAGGTCGCTGTCCGGAGGTCTGCCGACGGAGCTGAGCGCCCCTGCCGGGGTGACGCAGCATGCCCACACCGCCACCGTCGAGGTCCTCAGCCTTGACCTGCACTACCTGCCCGTCTACCAGCAGCCGACCCGGGTGGAGCAGATCGGGAAGGCCTGGGTGTACGAGCCAGACTCTTCAGTGATCTACTCGGCCAAGCAGACAACCCGGAAGAAGCGGTACACCTTCGACTACGTGCGTTCGGAGTATTCCGCCTCCGCGCTGCGATCGGGGGCGACCCTCCAGAACACCGAGCCGATCAGCCCGGATCAGACCTACGTCCCGACGGTCGATCAGATCAGTACCCTCGTCGACCGGCTCACCAGCGGCAAGCAGACCCAGTACGACGAGGTCATGGCGATCTTCGAGTACTTCTCCCCGGACAACGGATTCACCTACGCGACCCAGACCGAGCAGGGCGCCAGCGGCCTGGACATCCTCGACTTCCTCAGCAACAAGCGGGGCTTCTGCGTCCAGTACTCCGCGGCCATGGCCTGGCTGGTGCGCCAAGCCGGTCACCCGGCACGGGTGGCCTTCGGCTTCTCCCGGGGCTCCGGGCAGCTGGGCGGGACGATGACGCTGACCAACTACAACCTGCATGCCTGGACCGAGGTGTTCTTCCGGGGCATTGGCTGGGTCCCGTTCGACGCGACCCCGGCCTCAGGGGTGCCGGGCTCGGTCAGCCCGGCCTGGGCTCCCAATCCGAGCCTCCCAGACGACGAGGCCGCTGCGCCGAGCACGAACACGGCGGCCACGACCCCCCAGCAAACCAACGCCAGCGCCGCCGCCGACCCCGGCCACGAGGCGGATCGCCAGGCACCCCAAGCCGCCACCGCCCGAGACCAGGGCTCCGACCTGCCTCGATGGTTCGTATGGGCCGGGTGCTGCCTGCTGCTCGTTCTCGGCTTCCTCGCCGTTCCAGGATGGCGACGGCGGGCACAACGACGCAGCCGGCTGCGCTTCCATGCCCCGCTGCTGGCCCCGGAGCCCGACCAGCCCGCTCCGGGCGGTCGGCCGGAGGGCGGTGAAGCGACCCGGCGGGATGCTCACGCGGCCTGGGATGAGCTGCTCGACACAATGATCGACTATGGAATCCCCCTGAGGGACACCGAGACTCCCCGGATGACCGCGGCCAGGCTCGCCGCGATGCCCCTACCTGGCACGGCCCGGACCGGAGTCACGACGCTCGGGCGGGCGGAGGAGCAAGCGCGGTACGCTCCCAGGCCCCTCCCGATCACAGATCTTGGGATGGCGCTTGACGCCGTCAGCAGGGGACTCAGGAGCCGGGCGAGCCGGAGACAGCGCCTGCGGGTGGCGATCCTGCCACCGTCGGTGCTCCGCCGCTGGAGACTGATGCTCGGCCGCTGAACGCGGCCGAGCATCAGCACGATCTATGAATCACACGAATCAGGACCCACCCGGCCTGCGCCGCCAGCGCTCCTCAAGTCGATCAACGATGGATAGCCGCTTGCCACGGGTCCGGCGGCTGGTCGTCCCCCCGACAACATGGAGGTCAGCACTCTGGCCTCGGCGGTATGCCTGCATCCCGAACGCAACCGCGCCCAGCATCACGACAAAACCACCGACTCCAAGCAACGTCTGATTACTGCCCACTCCAAAAACGAGCAAGGCCATGCCGACGATCAGTAGCAGAGCAGCCATGATCACTCGCCGTTTGGCGTGGAACTGTGGGTCATTCGCACGCACAGCCGAGGCAAACTTGGGGTCCTCGGCTAGCGACCGCTCGATCTGCTCGAACAGCCGCTGCTCGTGTTCCGAGAGCGGCACGGCACTCCTCCCCGATGGTCGAGGATCCAATCCGGCGGATCGCCTGACCGAGGCAGCCGACCGGCTGCTTACAGCCAAGTCTACGAGGGGCCCTGCTGGTCGGAAAGCGGGACGATGGACGAGGTGTGACGATTTTTTCCAGCGGACAGACCAACCTCGATCAACGATGACCGCCTTGGTCATGTTCGCGGTCAAGCGCACGATTCCGTGCCCCGCTGATCAGCGTCGCGGGGCGGACGGTGTCAGCTCCGAATCTCGCGGAAACGGCGTCCGCCGCTCGTTCCGCGTCCCGCCAGTTGTCCCCCTGCTCGTCGAGGGTGAGCTGGCGAGGAGTGCTGGCGCCGGTCAGCCCTTCGGCCCGGACCCCGACCAGCCGAACGGGTTCCCCTGACCACAGCGCCTCGAACAGGGTAAGGCCGACGGCGAAGACCTCGTGGGCGACGTCGGTCGCGCCAGGCAGCGTCCGGGAACGGTTCACGGTCCGGAAATCAGCGAACCGAACCTTGATCGAGATGGTCTTGCCGGCTTGGCCGGCCATCCGCAACCGCGCCGCGACCTTGCTCGACAGGGCGAGCAGCGCCTTCCGAAGGCTGGCGAGGTCGGCCGCGTCGGTGTCGAACGTCGTCTCCGCTCCGACGGACTTCTCCACCCGCTGGGGCGTCACCCTCCGGGGGTCTCGTCCCCACGACAACTCGTGCAGGTGACGGGCCGCTGCTGGCCCCAGGGCCGATCGCAGGGCCGCGACCGGGGTGGCTGCGATGTCCCCGATGGTCCGCAGGCCCAAGCCCCGAAGCACCTCCCCGGTGCGCTCTCCCACGCCCCAGATCGCGGCGACCGGGAGGGGGTGAAGATACTCCAAGACCCGCCCGGCCGGAACGACGACGATCCCGTCTGGTTTCGCCCTGGTCGAACCGAGCTTCGCGACGAACATGGTCGAGGCGACGCCAACAGAGCAGGTCAGACCCTGCTCTGCGGCGACGCGCTCGCGAATCAGGGTGGCGATGGCCGTCGGGCTGCCGAACAGCCTGCCGGCCCCAGAGACATCCAGAAACGCCTCGTCGAGGGACAGCGGCTCCACCAGCGGGGTCACATCACGGAAGATCCCCATGATCGCTGATGAGGCGGCGTGATACGCCTCGAAATCCGGGGGCAAGAACACCGCCCCAGGGCACAGCTGGCGTGCCCGGAGGCCCGGCATGGCGCTGCGAACGCCAAACGCCCGAGCCTCATAGCTCGCGGAGGAAACGACCCCCCGTGGCCCCGTCCCCCCCACGATGACCGGCCGCCCGGCCAACTCCGGCCGGCGTCGCACCTCGACCGACGCGAAGAAGGCATCCATGTCGACGTGCAGCATCCCGCAATTGGTGTCGTCCGCGCCGGGACCGAATGCTGTCACCTGCGCAGGGTAGCGCCGCCCTCCGACAGAACGGCCTTCGAACGCTGGTCTCGGTCTGCTGGTCTCGGTCTGCTGGTCTCGGTCTGCTGGTCTTCTAGTCTCGGGTTCAGCGGCGGCGGGCGAGCAGGTGGAGCTGGGTGGCGATCTCGCGGTACGGGGAGATGGCGGAGGCTGCGAGTTCGAACGCCAGCAGTTGTTCCTGCTCTGCCTCGGCGATCGCCCCCGGGACGAGGTCCGCAACGACCCTGACCCCGTGAACCGCCTCGACCTCGAACCCGGCGTCGTCCAGCAGCCGCCTCGCGCTCGACGCGTCGAACCGGCGGCCCAGCCGGTCGAGGCCTGGCGCCGGGCCTGCCGCGCCCTGGGGTTCATCGACGCCACGGCACACCAGGTCCGCGGCCATGCGCAGTTGCCCGGCGACCGCTCTGGCGAGCACGGCGGCAACCCGGTTGGCGACGACGACGCTGGCGACCCCTCCCCTGCGAAGGCAGGCCGCAAGTGCCGCGACGGCATCAGCCGGATCGTCGACCACCTCCAGCAGGCTGTGACACAGGACGAGATCGGCGCTGTCCGGGGGAAGTAGGCGCACAAGATCATCTACGTCACCCTGGACCGCCTCGATCCGGTCGGCGACGCCCGCGTCCGCCGCCCGGCGGGTCAGGGCGGCCAAGGCGTCCGGACTGGCGTCGACGACGGTGACCACGTGCCCGTCCCTGGCCAGCGGCACCGCGAAGCCCCCGGTCCCACCGCCGACGTCGACGGCGACCACCGGCCTCCCGATCCTGGCGAGCTCTTCTCTCAGGACCGCCCAGATGACGGCGGTCCGGGGGGCTGCGTGCGGCCCAACTGCCAAGCACTCCACACCCAGCAGCCTAGGCCACAGGTCGACCCGCGCCATGCGGTTGGTGCGGTGTCGTCGCCTCATCTCGCCTCGCCCTCGCCGTACCCGAGGTGGACCTGCGCGATCCCCTCGCTGCCGGAGTCCTTGCCGTCGCGGTCGCGGACGGCCGCAAGCAGCAGCAGGCCGAGCAGGCACAGCCCGGCGCAGGCCCCGTACGCGAACCGGTAGCCGACGTGCTGGGCGACCCCGAACAGCGGACCGGCCAGCATCGCCGCGATCCGGTAGGTGTTCGTGAACAAGGTCGTCGAATGGCCGGGGCGCGCCGGGTACATGTCCTGGAAGTGAGAGATCCCCAGGCCAAGGACGGCGGAGATGAAGCAGGCGTTGAGAATCTGGGCCAGCGCGACCTGCCAGGTGCTGGTCGCAATGGTGACCAGACTGTAGTACGCGATCCCGAACCCCGCCCCGATCAGGACAAGGCGCCGGGTCCCGATCCGGGTCGCCAGGACGCCGAACAGCACCATCAGCGGGATCTCGAGGGCCGCGCACAGCCCGAGCACCATGCCCGCATCCTTGAGGCTGCCGTGCAGGTCCTCATTGATGAACAGGGGCAGCACCAGGACAGCGAGCGAGGTCGCGCACTGAAGAGAGAGGAAGGCCAGCACGGTGACCCAGACGCGCGCCGGGGTCTCGCTGGGGGCCTCCGGCCCGGCAGCGCCGGCTGGCTCGGAGCCTGCGGCGCTGGCTGGCTCGGAGCCAGCATCCTCCTCCTCCGCCGCCGCCGGCCTCGGTGGGGCTGGCAACGGTTCCCTGAACCAGACCACCACGACGACGGCCGCGGCGGCGAACCCGGCCGCAGCTGCTCCGAACAGGCCGGGGAACCCGATCAGGCCGAAGCAGAACCCCGCGAGCGGCGGCCCGAGGACCCAGGCGACCGAGACCAGCGTCCGCAGGGTGCTCATCGCCGCCGGAACCTTCGTCGACCCCATGGTGTCGAGCACCTGCCGGGCATGGGCGTAGACCTGAGGGACCAAGGAACCTGCGACAGCGATCAGGGTCATCGAGATCACAAGCAGCACCCAGTAGTGCTGGATGACCGCGAAAGCCAGATGCCCCGCAGCGCCAGCGAGGGCTGCGACGATCAGCAGCCGCCGGCGCATCGCCCGGCGATCGGACAGGTGTCCGAGGACGGCTGCCACGGCGACCCCGGACAACGGCCCCAGGGTGAGAAACAGCGAGGCGTGCAGGGGATCGGCGTTGAGGGACTTGCTGACGAACACCGAGAGAAACGGGGATGCCATGGCCGAGGCAAACCCGACGAGGACCGTGACAGCGCCGATCGGCAGCAGCGAGCGAACGATGGTTCGGAGAGTTGCTTCGCTTCGCGACTCGGCCACGGTCGTCATGAACTCACCGTATCGACGTCACCAACCGGTTTTTGGGCGATCGGCCATCTGAGGAACAGCGGGAGGAGCTGGTCGGCCTTCAGGTTGGTCACCCCTTCCGACCGTTCGAGCATGCCCCGCACGACCATCGCGCTCGCCGTTCTGGCGACCGCCCGGTACCTGCGGGTCAGCCCAGGGGAGCAGACGACGTTGAGCATGCCCGTCTCGTCTTCCAGGTTGAGGAAGGTGATGCCGCCAGCGGTCGCGGGTCGCTGGCGATGCGTCACCACCCCACCGACGAAGATCCGCCGTCCGGGTTCCGAACCGGCCAGTCGTGCAATCGGCAACGCGCCAATCCGGTCGAGATACTCACGGGCAAACGCCATGGGATGGGTATCAGGAGCGAACCCCATCGCCCAGACATCAGCAGTCATCCGGTCGAACCTGTCCATACCAGGCAACATCGGGGCGCGCAGCCCTGGGGTCGTACCTGGGAGCATCCCGGCGGTCTGGCCAGCCGCGGCGCCCGCTGCCCACAGCGCGGCCCGCCTGCTGAGCCCGACCGAGGCGAAGCCGTCCGCCGTCGCCAGCGCCTCCAGCTGCGCGGCGGTCAGGCCGACCCGCACGGCCAGATCCGCAATGGAGACGTATCGTCCACCGGCCGCCCGCTCCGCGACCACCCGCTCCGCCAGCTGGGTACTGATACCCCGTACCCCCGCGAGACCCAGCCGGATGACTGGACCACCAGTGCCCCAGGTACCAGGCGGCTGGCCAGGACCGTTCGATGGCCCGCCGGGGACGACGGCCGGTTCGAGGCTCGCCCCCGCCAGGCTGAGGTTGACGTCGGGACGCCGGACCAGCACCCCATGCCTGCGGGCGTCGTCGACCAGGGCCTGCGGCGCGTAGAACCCCATCGGCTGGGAGTTCAGCAGCGCCGCGCAGAAGGCCGCCGGGTGATAACGCTTCATCCAGGCCGAGGCATAGACCAGATACGCGAAGCTGATCGCGTGGCTCTCCGGGAACCCGTAGTTCGCGAAGGCAGCAAGCCGTGCGAACAGCTCATCGGCGAGCCTCCCGGTGATCTGGTTCGCCGCCATCCCCGCGTACAGCCGCTCGCGGACCCGGACCATGCGGCCCCGCGACCGCTTCGCGCCCATGGCCTGGCGCAGCTCGTCAGCCTCTGCTGGAGTGAACCCGGCGACGTCGATGGCGATCCGCATGAGCTGCTCCTGGAACAGCGGAACGCCGAGGGTCCTTGCCAGTGCTGGCCGCAGCGCGGGATGCGGGTAGGTCACCGGCTCCTGGCCGGCCCTCCGCCGCAGATATGGGTGGACCGAATCGCCCTGGATCGGACCCGGCCGGATCAGCGCCACCTCGATGACGAGGTCGTAGAACTCCCGCGGCCGCAACCTTGGCAGCGTCGCCAGCTGGGCTCTGCTCTCCACCTGGAACACCCCCACCGCGTCCGCCCGGCAGAGCATCTCGTAGACCTCCGGGTCGTCCAGGGGCATCGCCGCGAGGTCCAGCTCGTCGTCGATCAGGTCGAACGCCCGGTGCAGCGCCGAGAGCATGCCCAGACCCAGCAGGTCGAACTTGACCAGCCCTGCGGCGGCACAGTCGTCCTTGTCCCACTGGAGGACGGTACGGCCAGGCATGCGGGCATGCTCGACGGGGCAGATCTCGATCAGCGGGCGATCACAGATGACCATGCCACCGGAGTGGATGCCAAGGTGCCGGGGAAAGTCCTGGACCGCAGTGGCATACGTGACCACGGCCTCGGGGATCCCATCGGGGTCCGCGCCCTGGCCCGTTTCGTCCTGCTCTGGCGTGGCCCGGCCGATGGAACCGCCCCACCGGTCGATCCGCTTGCTCCAGGTATCGCGCTGGACCCGGCTGTAGCCGAACACCCGGGCGAGGTCGCGGACGGCAGAGCGAGGCCGGTAGGTGATGACGTTGGCGACCTGGGCCGCATGGCGCCGACCGTACCGCTCGAAGACGTACTGCACGACCTCCTCCCGCCGGCCGGACTCAATATCGACGTCGATGTCTGGCGGTCCATCGCGTTCCGGGGAGAGAAACCGCTCGAACAGCAGCCCCCAGCGCACCGCGTCAACGTTCGTGATGCCCAGGGCGTAGCACACCGCGGAGTTCGCGGCTGATCCCCTGCCCTGACAATAAATGTCCCGATGATGGCAAAACAAGACGATGTCATGGACTACAAGGAAATAACCGGAAAATCCTAATTTTTCAATCACCTCCAGCTCATGGGCGATCTGGGCGTAGGCGGCCGGGTGGTCGGTCGGCTGGCCATACCGCCGCGCAGCACCCTGGAGGGTGAGGTCACGCAAAAGCTGGGCCTCGGCAACCCCGCCTGTTCCCACAAAGGTCGGCAGCCCCGGAGCAACCAGATCAAGATCAAAGGCCAGCTCCGCAGCATAGGCGGTCGTTCGTGCGACCGCTCCGGGGTACGCGGCGAAGCGCCGCGCCATCTCGGCCCCGCTACGCAGGTAGGCACCTCCGAACGGGGGCAGCCAACCATCAAAATCATCAATGGTCCGCCTCGCCCGAATGGCGGCCAGGACCGAGGCCAGCCGTCCCCGCCCCGGCGTCGCGTAGTGAACATTGCCCGTAGCGACCGTCGGCAGCCTCGCCGCCGCCGCCAACTCTGCGAGAGCATCGTTGCGCTCGTCGTCCCCCGGATCACCGTGGCTGGTCAGCTCGACGGCGACCCGGTCAGCACCAAACAGGGCGACGAGCCGGTCGAGCTCCCTGGCCGCCGCCTCAGCCCCGTCCCGCAGCAGCGCTCTTGGGACATGGCCCTTGCGGCAACCGGTAAGGATCAACGCCTGATCGCCCAGGGTCGCCGCTAGCTCCTCCAGATCGTAGGCTGGCTGGCCCTTCCGCCCGCCGCGCAGGTGTGCATCACCGATCGTCCGAGCCAGCCGGGAGTATCCCTGCCGCCCCTGAGCGAGCACCAGCAGGTGGGTCTCCGGAGGATCGGGCCTGCCGGTCCGCGGACCGCTGCTGGCTGTCGCCGGTACGCCAGGCGGTCGCAACGACAACTCCGCGCCGACCAC
>JAFGOK010000342.1 GCA_016926535.1 Micromonosporaceae bacterium
CGCCGGGGCTGACCGGCTATCGGCAGGTCAGCGCGCCGTGATCCTCGACGGTGCCCAGCCGGTCGGGGGTGTCGGAGCGCAGCGCCCGGAACCGCCACACCAGGCTGCCCTCTTCCAGCTGGAGTTCCAGCAACCCGTGGTGGGCGTAGTCCACATGGGCGCTGGCCGGGACGGCGCCGGAGGGCCGCTCCGGGATCCCGGCCTCGACCGGGTCGTAGTGGGCCTGGCCGCCGACCCCGACAACGAACTGCCGCACCCCGTCCGGGTCGGGTGTTCCCTCCGGATCCAGCGGGTCGAAGCGCTCGTAGTGGGCCTCGTGACCGGACAGCACCGCCTCGACCCGGTGCTCGTACAGGGTGGCGAACAGGTCGGCGGTGCGGTCGTCCGGGCCGGCGATGCCGCTGGACCAGCGAGGGTGGTGCCAGGCTGCGAGGACGCACCGCCGGTCGGTCCGGTCGAGGTCGCGGGCGAGCCACCGCTGCTGGGGCGATCCGGCGGCGCAGCCCCCCTCGACGATCGTGCAGTTGGAGTTGAGGACGACGAGGTGCCAGGCGCCGGCATCCTGGGACCAGTACCCGCGCTCGTCGACGATCCGGTCGCCGAAGTACGCCCGGAACGGGTAGGCCTCGCTGGCCTTGAATTCCTGGTTGCCGAACACCGGGATCGTGATCGAGGCCAGGCGTCCCCAGGAGGGGCCGTAGACATCCTGGTAGGCATCGGTGGTCGGCACCTCGTACTGGTAGTCGCCCAGCCCGAGGACCAGATCCGGATCCAGGCGCACCGCGAGGTCAGAGACGTCGTCCTGGCGGCAGAAATCCCCCTCTGCGTCGGAGCGGGCCAGGAAGTTGGGGTCATCAGGATCGCAGGCCATGTCCCCGGCCGCCACCACCCGCACGGTGGCCCCACGATCGTGGAGGGCCCCCAGCACAGTTGCCCCTACCGCGAGGACCAGCACCAGCGGCACGGCAACGCTGAGGATGATCGTGAAGGGCCGGCGGTTCCGCCCGCCCGCCGGTGGCTCCTGGCCGGGCGGCAGCGAGGACAGCGGGATCGGGATCCGCTCGTGCGGGGCGTGCCGCGGGATGCGCCGCACGGCTCTGGCGAATGCCCGCACCCACGCCACCGCCCGGGGCGGGGCCCGCAGCAACCACCGCCCGAGGCGGCGGCCGGCCTGCGGCCAGCGCAGGCTCACGGCGATCGCCGCACCAGCGGCGAGCACCGCGACCGGGAGCAGGAACAGTGCGGTGCGCGACAGCCCGGCCGGGGCGTACGACAGGGTCACCGGCCCGCCGGAGTCCAGCAGCCAGCCGTTCATCCATCCCTGCACCGCGAGGTGGCTCGCCCCTGCGGCGCTGGCCCGCCAGCCCGGGGCGTGGCTTTCTGCCAGGGCCAGCACGGTGGGACCGGCGGTGGTGACCGTCGCGGCGAACCGGGTCGGGTTCTCCCGGCGCCAGGAGACGGTTGCCGCTCCGGCACCACTCGCCCCGGCGCCGCCCGTGGCAGCCTCCGGGGCGCTGGGTTCCCGGAGGAGGACGACCGTGATCGGGCTGGCCACGGGGCGCAGCCGGACGCCGCGGTACTCGACCTCCGACCGCCGCTCGCCCTTGAGATCCCGCAGGCCGTACAGGTACAGCCGGGTCTCGACGGCTGCGGGGTCCGGCTGGATCAGTGCCTCGTACGTCGTCCAGTCCTCCCAGGCGGCGACCGTCGGCACGGTCATGCAGCGGTCCGGGCCGCGCAGGTAGACGCAGAACTTCGGAGTGCGCACCGCGACGCTGCGGGCCTCCATCGACAGCTCATACAGCGAGGAGGCCCCGAAGTCCGGGGCGCTGGACGCGATGCAGGCCAGATGGCTGGCGGCCCCGAGGGCGTAGGTCGTCTCGCCCTGCTCGTCGGTGGTGACCTCAAGGAAGAGGCCGGCTTCGTCGATCGAGCGATCGTCGTAGCGGAAGCAGTCCTCCAGCTCCTCGAACCCGGAGAGCACCGATCCGGCCAGCCCCCCGTTCACCCGCAACTCGTGCTGCCCGGCCGCCAGGTCGACCTGGGTCTCCTCTGGGGCCGGCGGCCAGACGGTCTCCTCGGCGACCGCGTCGAGTGCCTGGACCGTCAGGCCACGGTACTCGGTGATGGTTGGTTCCTTGAACCGCTCGCCGACGTCGGCGTGCAGGACGATCGTCAGGCCGGTCGCCGTGGTCCCGATCGTCAGGATTCGCTCGAAGGGGGTCCACTCCTGGCTCGCCTGGGAGCGGGGAGTGAGCTCGCAGAGGTCCGTTCCGGTCTGCATGAGGCAGATCTGGGGCCGGGCGCCCTGGACGGAGCGGTACTCCAGCCGGATCCGGTAGGTCCGCCCTGGCTGGGCGTCCCGGACGACCGCGGTCGCGCAGGCGGCGTGGTCGGCTGCGGCCAGCCGGAGGAGCGTTCCCTCCTCGGACTCCTCGACCTCACCGGACAGCCCGAGGTCCACAGGGGGCCGCGGCTCGTAGTTGTTGCAGTCGGCGACCTGGGAGTACGGGGAGAGATCCGCCGGCTGGGTCGAGGCTGCGAGCAGGGTCACCCGGGTCGCGGCGCCGACGGTCACCGTCGGCGCCGCTGGATGATTGGGCAACCGGTCGAGCCCCCACCCGTCCAGGGACACGGTACGGGTGTCCGTCCGGATCGCCAGGATCTCCCGCTCCGGCAGGTCGATGGTCACGTCCCCGCGCCTGGAGACGGGCGCGCCATCGAGGACGACGACGCTTGGATCGCGCAGGACGAGGGTGCCCGCCTTCCGATCGACGACGGGAGTGAGTACCGCGGCGGCTCTCGCCCGCTGGGCGACGGTGTACCGGCCAGCGGGCAGGTCGACGGTGGTGGCCGGGACTCCCTCGTCGACCGCTGGGACCGGCCAGGCCACCGCATCCCCGGTCGCTGCTGGGGTGTCGTCGACCCGCGGGCTCGTTGCCGCCCCTGAAGTGTCCTCGCGCGCGGCGATGGCGGTGGTGGTCGGGAGACTGCCGATGATCGCGGCTCCGGCGTTGGGCCGGGCCGGGGCGTCCAGCAGCCGCTGGTAGGTGCGGACCGTCGGGCTCGATCCATCGTCGATCTGCCAGACCTCGATCATCCCGGTGCGCACCCGCCGGGCCCCCTCGACCCGGCCCATCGCGGCGGTGAGAATCCGGTCGTCGGCGAAGGACCGGTTCGGCATCCCCCGGATCAGGTCGTGGCGGACGATGACCTCCGAGACCCCCAGCGCGTCCAGCAGCCGGGGGACCGCGGTGACGTCTCCGGCCAGCAACGCGGTCTCGACGGCGACGACATTGGCCGTGAACCCTGGGCTGTCGCCGAAGTAGCCGTCGGGATGCCGCTGGATGACCGGGTGCTGGATGAGTAGGTTGGCGATGCTGTCGACGCCGAAGAATCCCCAGGTCGTCGGCATCTGGTAGTAGTCGTCGAGGGGGAGGACCAGGACCTTTCCCGGTCGGGGGTCCTGGTCGATGAACCCGGCGGCATCCCACCACTCCTGCGGTACCCGGACGTGGGCGGAGGGCTGGGTGGGGCGCTCGTCCGGGATGACCGATCCGGTGATCAGCGGGTAGGGGTAGGCCAGGACCAGGAGCACCGGGGCGAGGGCGGCCCCCTGACCGGCGATGCGCAGGACCCTGGGGTGCAGCACCGCGAGGTGCGGGCCGCTGGGGCGCAGGCGGCGCCACCCGGCGGCCCAGCGCGGGCCGAGGGCCGCCATCGCCGCCTCGACGTAGACGGCGAGGAGGATCGCGAACAGCAGGACCAGCAGCTGGCCCAGCTTGCTCATGGGCTCACGGAACAGCCAGAAGCCCGGGATGTGGGCGTAGAGCAGCGTGTTGAACCAGATGAACGGCGGCCTGAGCCCTTTGGCCAGCACCACGAAGCAGATGACCAGGCCCAGCAGCCACAGCGCCAGCCGGCGCTGGGCTCGGAGGGCGACGGCCGGCGCGAGAAAGACGATCGCCGGCAGCAGGTACCGGATCCACACCCACCCCGGCCGGTCGAGGTCGCTCGCGAACGGCAGGTACTGTGGCCGGAACCAGGCCCAGTTCGCGACCATCGTCAGGATGTTCTGGGGCAGGTTGTTGACCTGTGACCAGGACCAGCTCGACGGGTCGGTGAAGGCGACGTTGGCCGCCGCCCCGCCGCCGCCCAGATAGCTTTGCGCCAGCGGCACCAGCCACCAGCAGTTGAGCGCCACCGCCCACGGTGCTGCCCTGGCCAGCCACAGCAGCAGCCGCAGCGCCGCCCGCCGCCCGCAGACCAGCAGGGCCAGCATCGGCGTCCCGGCGACGGCCCAGGCGTAGGCGACGAGGAGCATCGGGGGGTTGAAGGCGAGGAAGGACGTCGGCAGCAGGACGAGGCCCGCCACCGGGGCAGGGATCCGCCGCCCCTGGGCGACCCGGATCGCCACGCCGGTGAGCAGCGCGATCGATCCAACGGAGATGATGTTGAGTGGGTTCGGTAACCGGGTCAGGAAAAACCCGTTGAGGACCCCGAACGCCCC
>JAFGOK010000343.1 GCA_016926535.1 Micromonosporaceae bacterium
GGCGGTGCTGCGGGTTGCGATCGTGCAGGGGAACGTGCCGAGGCTTGGTCTTGACTTCAACGCCCAGCGGCGGGCGGTGCTCGACAATCATGTGCGGGGGACGGTGGAGCTGGCGCAGCGGGTGGCCGCGGGGGAGCAGTCGCGTCCCGATCTGGTGGTGTGGCCGGAGAATTCCAGTGACATCGATCCTCTGCTCAACGAGGATGCCGCTGCCCGGATCGAGGAGGCGGCTGCGGCCATCGGCGCTCCGATCCTGGTGGGGGCCGTGCTTCGGCATGGGGAGCGGGCGCTGAACGCCGGTCTGCTGTGGCAGCCGGGGCGAGGAGCCGAGCAGCGGTACATCAAGCGGCATCCGGTGCCGTTCGCGGAGTATGTGCCGTTGCGTCGCTGGGTTCGCCTGATCACGAAGCAGGTCGATGAGGTTCGGGTGGATTTCGCCCCCGGCGGCCCGCCTGGGGTGTTCCGCGTTGGCCCGGTGCTGGTCGGCGATGTGATCTGTTTTGAGGTCGCCTACGACGATCTGGTGCGGGATGTGGTGCGGGCCGGGGCCGGGCTGATCGTGGTGCAGACCAACAACGCGACGTTCGATGTGGGTGAGGCGCGCCAGCAGTTGGCGATGGTGCGGCTGCGGGCGGTGGAGCACGGTCGCCCGGCGCTCATGGCGTCGACGGTGGGAGTGTCGGCGTTCGTCGAGGCGTCTGGGCGGGTGTCGCAGTCGACCGGGTTCTTCACGGCGGCGGTGCTGACCGCGGAGGTCCGGGTCGGCACGGGACGGACGATCGCGACGGTGGCCGGTTGCTGGCCGGAGGTGGTAATCGTGGCTGGTCTGGCGGTCGGGGTGCTGGCCGCTGGCCGGTTACGGATTCGGCGTCGGGTGGGGTCAACAACCGCTGACCCCACCCGACGCCGAGGTCCGGTGGCAGCTGGGAAGTGATCAGGCGGTCCGGCCGCGTCGGGCCCGGACCTCTTCGAGACGTTCTGTGAGGATGTCTTCGAGTTCTGGAATGGATCGACGTTCCAGCAGCATGTCCCAGTGGGTTCGTGGTGGTTTGGCCTTTTTCTGCTCTGGCTCGTTGCCGTCGACGAGCCGGCCGATGCTGCCGTCCAGCCGGCATTCCCAGGTCATTGGGACCTCGGCGTCGACGGCGAAGGGAACCTCGAACCGGTGCCCCTTGGCGCAGAGGTACTCGCGGGTCTGCCGCGGAGCCAGCTCGGTGTTACGGTCGGACTCGTAGCTGACGGCTCCGAGGCGGCTCCCGCGCAACATGCGCTCGCCCATGGTCGGATCTTCCCCTTCGGCTGTGGTGATTGGTGCTCAGTTGCTTCAACGACGTTCGGTGGCTCGGTGATTCCCCCGGCGTGGATCGGGGAGTCGAGAACCTTCGGGTGGAACCGAGGGTAGCTCACGGGGGCAGATGGTTGCTCACAGCACGCGTGGGGGTGTGTTGCCCGCGGCGGTGATGGCGCGTCGCATGGGCACGCTGGCCAGGGCGATGAAGCCGATGATGAAGAAGACCAGCAGGGACGCGATGGCGACCCGGTAGCTGCGCGTCAGGTCGTAGGCGACGCCGAAGAGGAACGGCCCGAGCCAGCTGGTGCCCTTGTCGGAGAGTTCGTAGAGGCCGAAATATTCTCCCTCCTTGCCCGGTGGGATGAGTTGCGAGAACAGCGAGCGGCTGAGGGCCTGGCTGCCGCCGAGGACCAGGCCGATGCAGCCGGCGAGGGCGATGAAGGGGAGGGGGCGGTTGGCGGGGAGGGCGAGGGCCGCGACGACGACGGCGCCCCAGATGACGAGGCTCAGCAGGACGGTCTTCCAGCCGCCGATGCGTCGGGCGAGGGCTCCGAGGCCCAGGGCCCCGAAGAAGGCCAGGAACTGGACCATGAGGATGGTCGGGACGAGCACGTCGTCGGAGAGGTCGAGTTCCTTGATGGCGTAGGTGCCGGCCAGGGCGATGACGGTCTGGATGCCGTCGTTGTAGACGAGGAAGGCGATGAGGAAGAACAGGGTCAGCGGGTAGCGCTTGAGGCTGCGGAAGGTGTGCCACAGCTGCTGGAAGCCGTCGACGAGGGTGTTGCGGGTGGGCGGGCCGGCGGTGGGCGGGCGGTTGCGGAGCCGGAGGAGGGGGATGGTGGTGAAGGCGGCCCACCACAGTCCTGCGGAGACGATGCTGTATCGGTAGACGTCCTCGGCGTCGATGCCGAGCGCCTCGTTGGTCAGGACGGCGATGACGTTGAGGAGCAGCAGGAGGCCTCCGCCGATGTAGCCGGCGGCCCAGCCGATGGAGGAGACGGTGTCGCGCTCGTCGGGGGTGGCGATCTGGGGCAGGAAGGAGTTGTAGACGACGACGCTGGCGCCGAGGGCGATGTTGGCGACGAGGAAGAGGATTGAGCCGAGGACGTAGCGGTCGCCGGTGAGGAAGACCATGGCGCAGGTCGCGGCTGCCCCGAGGTAGGCGAAGGCGCCGAGGAGGTGTTTCTTGTGCCGGGAGCGGTCGGCGATCGCGCCGACGACGGGGAGGACGAGGACGGTGAGGAGCACCGAGAGGGAGACGGTGTAGGGGAAGAGGGCCCCGGGTGCGATCTGGAGGCCGAGGGCGCTGATGGTGGCCTCGTCGCAGGTGGTGTCTGGTTGGCAGCCGGCGGCGGTTTCGGCGATGGAGGTCAGGTACGGGCCGAGGAAGACGGTGACGACGGTGGTGGAGAAGGCGGAGTTGGCCCAGTCGTAGCAGTACCAGCCGACTCGTTCAGATCGGTCGGCCGGGGGCGGGGAGGTGTCCGGCACCGGGTGGGCTGGCAGGATGTTGGCCACGCGAAGTCATGATGCCAGAGGCGGTGGCCTTGCTGGGGAATGACGCGTCGGTCCGGGGGTGGCTTGCGTGCGTCTGCCGGGCTGCTGGCACCGGTAGGGTGGCTGATATGCGGGTTCTCGGCATCGACTTTGGCACCTCGAATACGGTGGCGATGGTTCGGGTGGGCGATGGGCGGATTCGTCCGTTGCTGTTTGACGGTTCGCCGCTGTTGCCGTCGGCGGTGTACCTGACCGCTGAGGGCAGGGTGCTGGTCGGTCGGGATGCCGAGCGGAACGCGCGGATGGATCCCGGCCGGTATGAGCCGAATCCGAAGCGTCGGATCGACGATGGGCAGGTGCTGCTCGGCGGGGCCGAGTTGTCGGTGCCGGCGCTGTTTGGCCATGTGCTGGCGCGGGTTGGTGAGGAGGCCCGTCGCCAGTTGGGTGGTCCGCCGGCGCAGGTGCGTCTGACGCATCCGGCGCGGTGGGGGGAGCGGCGGCGGAGCGTGCTGGTCGAGGCCGCTCGCCTGGCCGGGTTGCCCGCGCCCCGGTTGGTTCCGGAGCCGGTGGGGGCGGCGTCGTATTTCACGGCGATGCTGGGGACCGCGGTGCCGGTGGGGCGGAGCCTCGCCATTTATGATCTTGGTGGGGGGACGTTCGACGCGACGGTGGTGCGCCGTACCCCGGCGGGGTTCGAGGTGCTGGCCGAGGAGGGGCTGGCCGACATCGGCGGGTTGGATTTTGACCATGCGATTGTCGAGCATTTCGGGCGGCTGTACGAGGCGAGTCATCCGGAGCAGTGGGCGAGGCTGGTCATGCCGGCGGATTCCGGTGATCGCCGTCAGCGCCGGCTGCTGTATGAGGATGTGCGGGGGGCCAAGGAGATGCTGTCGCGCACGGCGGGGGCCGACGTCCACCTGCCGACCCTGGAGGTCGA
>JAFGOK010000344.1 GCA_016926535.1 Micromonosporaceae bacterium
ACTACCCGATACACTCACAGCCAATATCGCGTCACTCGCGCAACTCACCAGGACCACTGTGTTTGACGTGCTACTTGCCGGTTTTGTCGCGCTTCTTCACCGGTATACCAGCCACTCGGATATTGCTATCGGGACAACCATCTCCGGAAGGACTATCCCAGCGTCACAACCGCTGATTGGAGCGATCGCCGACACCCTTGTCCTTCGCACGAAGATTGAAAGCGACAACACGTTCGCGGAGACCCTCCATCAGGTCCGGCGATGCCTCACCACCGCGATTCGGCACCAGGGTGTCTCCTTCGCGGAGATCGTGAAGACCATCGCCCCAGACCGGGACCCGAGCAGGCCTCCCCTGTACCAGATCGGGTTCCACCTCGCGCCGGCTGGCAAGGGCATCCTGGCCAGCCAGCCTATCAGCACGGGGGCGATCGATCTCGACCTCAATCTCACCGTGGCGCATGTGGCCGATCGTTCCCTTTGCCTCACCATCCAGTACTCGCTGGACCTGTTCGACGCGCCCACGATCCACCGTCTTGCCGCCGCGTACCTGAGACTGCTCAGATCCAGCGTCGACGACAGCACCACCACGGTCTCCCGGCTCCGCGTCCTGCCTGAGGCGGAATGCCAACAGCTTCTGGCCTGGTCAGGGCGCCACCGGTGCTACCCGGATCTGACGCTCCACGAGGCCGTTCTGGAGCAGGCCGCAGCATCCCAGTACGCGCCGGCCTGCGGCTACGGCGGACGCTGGCTCACCTATCAGGACTTGGTCGGCGAGGCGGGCCGGATCGCCAGGTGGCTGCATTCCACCGGAGTCCGGCCGGGCACGGTCGTCGGGGTGTGCCTGGCCAGGGATCCAGCACTCCTCCCAGCACTCCTCGGAGTGCTGATGGCCGGCTGTGCATACCTGCCGATGGAACCATCGCACCCGACAGAGCGGCTGAAGGGCATGCTCTGCGACGCGGGCGTTCGCCAGGTCGTGACAACATCGCTGCTCGCCGATCACGTGCCGGTGGCGGATGACCGCACCATCCTGACCGTTGACACCTGCAGGGCAGCCATCGCAGCGCAGTCGCCGACCCCGCCTGCGGTCTCGATCACACCAGATTCGCTGGCATACGTCATGTTCACGTCCGGCTCGACGGGGCATCCTCGCGGAGCGGGTATCACCCACCGCGCAATCATCAATCGACTGTACTGGATGCAGGAGGAGCTTCCCCTCGAACACGCTGACCGGGTGCTCCACAAGACGCCCTACACCTTCGACGTCTCCGTCTGGGAGCTGTTCTGGCCGCTGATCGCCGGGGCGGGGGTCGTCATCGCGGCTTCTGGCGGGCACAAGGATCCCGAGTACCTCGCCCGACTGATCGACCGAGAGCGGGTCACGGTCGCGCACTTCGTCCCCAGCATGCTCGAAGAGTTCCTCGAGCACCCGGAACTCCTCGGCCTCGACCGGGTCATCTGCTCTGGCGAGGTACTCCGGCCGCAACTCGCCGCACGTTGTTTCGAGCGCTTGCCGGGGGTCCGGCTGTACAACCTGTACGGTCCCACGGAAGCGGCCATTGACGTGTCGTGGCACCTCTGCGTTCCCGGAGAGCAGCGCGTTCCGATCGGGCGCCCAGTCCCCAACACCCGATTCGAGGTGCTCGACCGTCATCGGCAGCGGGTGCCGATCGGTGCGATCGGGGAACTGTACGTCGGGGGGGTCCAGCTGGCCCGAGGCTACGTCGGCCAGCCGGCACTGACGGGTGGACGGTTCGTTCAGGATCCTTTCGGCGCACCAGGGACCAGGCTGTATCGCACCGGCGACCTCGTTCGCTGGCGAGCGGACGGGGAGGTGGAGTTCATTGGGAGGGATGACGATCAGGTCAAAATCCGCGGCGTTCGGATCGAGCCCGGCGAGATTCGTGATGTGCTGGAGCGCCATCTCAACGTCGATCGGGCTGTCGTGACCTTCCGGGAGGATGCTCCCGGCGGCCCTGGCCTGGTGGCGTACGTGCGGTGGACTGGCACGCCTGATTCTTTTCCCGAAGTGCTGAAACAACATCTACTGACGAAGTTGCCCAAGTCACTGCTGCCCACCTTGTTTGTCCAGCTATCGGACTTTCCCGTGCTGCCGAACGGAAAGCTCGACCACGCGGCGCTGCCGCCCCCCGTCGCCGGGCCTGTGGCGCCCTCCGGCTACGTCGCGCCCAGGACGTCGTTGGAGGCCACGCTCTGCGATATCTGGGCAGTACTCCTCGGTCGGCCCGACGTCGGCATCGCCGACAACTTCTTCGCCCTCGGGGGCGACTCGCTGCTCGCCCTGCAGCTCATCGACCAGATTGACGCGAAGTGCGGTGTGACCATCCCCCTCCGCCGCTGCTTCGAGCTCGGTACAGTGGCCGACTATGCTCTGGCCATCCTCGACCTGCACCTGCAACGGATGACCTACGACGTCGACCTGCTCATCGCAGCCATTCAGACGGGCTCTGGCGGGGCGTGAGGCCCTCCTTGATGATTTGCCCCAATGCCGTCATCCATCGATTCCGACGCTGAGCTTCAACTCCTCGATCAGGGAGGGAGTCAGCACGGCGCCAGCCCGGTTGGAGAACATCGCCATCTCGTACGCCAAGGTCCCGAGATTCGCCTCCTTGCGGGCGAGAACACCCAGGGACGAGCCCGCGCTGATCGTGCTCACCAGCAAGTACCCTCGGTCCAGATCAATGATGACCTTGTTCGGCGAGCCAAAGTCATAGACGAATGCGACGCTCGTCGCAAGGCTGCTGATCGCCGAGACGATGGCGGAGAGACGATCCGCATCGGCCCTCTTGAGCGTTGCCGAAGCGGCGACCAGCAGGCCGTCCGACGAGACGGCGACCGCGTCGAGGACGCCGGCGGTGTCGGTCGCGAAACGACTCAACAACCAGTTGAACTGCCGGGCTTCGGCACTGATGTTCTGGGCAGACGACACCATTATTGCGACTCCGACTGATCGGGGTGGACGGTCTGACTCGACTCGACCTCTGGCGCCGCGGCACGGGCGAAACCATCCACGAGGCTCTGGAGAGCGTCCCGCTCCGCCTCTGCATCTCGGATGCCCGGCTCCAGGCGTCGCGATACCGACGCGGGACCGTACCGCAGTGACTCGGACAGGTGAGCGCCTGGCACTCGCCGCACCAACCCAGCTCGGGTGGATCTTGCCACCGCGGGCGGAGTATCGCCCGGCGCGACGCGCTCGAAGGACGTGTCCTGGCCGGTCGAAACCATCTGGCTGGCCGCCTGGGAGTACGCCATCGGTGAGGTAGGTCCATCTGGCACGAAGGGAATATCCTGCTCAGTCGCAGTGGTCGGGAACTGGGACAGTGTTCCGGTCCGGGCGGTCGGGCCCAGCGGATCAACCGCGGCTACATTATATTCACGATCCTGGATCGCATAATCCTCCGGTCTCCGTTCCCCCCCGTCGGCGTCCTCGAACCAGGGAAACGAGCCCTCGACGTAAGGAAGCGCTGGAACCTTCGGTAGCTGCTGAACAATGCCGGGATCCGGATACCGTGGCAGCTGGAGCATCGGCTGCTCATTCGCAGAGGCGACGGCCGTCGACCCCGAGGTGGATTGCCGAAACGCCGAGGACGCGAACGACCCCTCGGGAATTCGGACTTCCACAGTCACTCCCTGGCCAGAGCTGTGCGCAAGCGTGACGGGCAGACCGTGTCTTCTGGCGAGACGCCCAACGACGAAGAGCCCGAAGGTGCTGGTCGGAACGACGTCCAGCCGCTCACGGTCGACCAGCCTGCGATTCTCCTCGGCGAGTTGCTCTGCCGTCATTCCAATACCGTGATCGGCGACGATGATCTGCACATCGCGGTCCAGCATCGCGCCAATCCTGATTGGACTATCCGGAGGCGAGAACGACGTCGCGTTCTCCACGACTTCGGCGAGGATCAGGCGAAGATCAGGAGCGAGATCAGGAGTGATCGTCACGTCGCAGACCATCCCGAGCTCAACCGTCTGGGCTCCCTCGATCTCGCCAATGACGGACCTGACGATATCGATGAGCGGAGTGGGACTGGCGATGTCGCTCCCCTCCCGGATACCAGAGACGACCAAGAGGCTGTCAGTGCTCCGGTGCAAGCGGGTCGTGAGGTAGTCGAGTCGACGAAGTTTCGCCATGGCCTGCTCATCCCATTCATGATGTTCGAGTTCATCAATGAATGTCAACTGGCGAGCGACCAGGCTTCTCGTGCGCTTGGCGATGTTCGAGAACATGATCGCAACGTTGTTTCTGGCCATGAACTGCTGTTCCATCAGCAAAGCCGCCGTGGCCTGAACCCGGTTGAAGGCCGCTGCCAGTTCCCCGATCTCGTCATCGGTCGCAACTCTGACCGCGGCGAGCCTCGGCGGTTGCGCACGCTCGGTCTCGCTGTCGGCCACTCGGACCAGCTCCGCCTGGGCCAGGTCCGCGACCGAAGCTGCCGCAGCGGTCAAGCGCCGCAGCGGACCAGCGATCGATCGTGTGACCAACGCGCTCAACGTCGCCACGCAGCAGACAAGCAGGATGGCGAACCCGACAACAAAACCAGCCCCGGTCTGGGCATCTGTCGCCCGGTCTTCTGCCCTTCCCGCGATGTCGCGGGCCATTCGTTCCTGAAGCACCCTGGTCAGCGACAGCACGCCCTCCGCAGTGGTCAAGGCCTTCGTCGCGCTGACCCACAGCCCACCACTGGTGATCTGCCGGGCGTACTCGTTGATCTGTTGCGCTGTCTGCCCCTGCACGACCAGCGCAAGCAGCTTCGACTGATTCGCATCCGCTTCGGCCCGGAAGCGCTCAACATCTTGCTCGATCATGAGCAGCGTCTCAACGATCAGCTGGCTGGCGACCGGAGCGTTCGTCGTACCGATCACCAGAGCCGCACCGATACGCGTGATGTCCTCGTTGATTCGCAGCAGCGCTTCGAGCGTCCGCAACTGGGTGAGCCCGGCCGCGTCGGCCCGCGCGTACTTCGTCAGGCCAAGGGCACTGATCATGCCCATAACCAGCTGGTGATAAACTTTGTCCACTTCGACCGGTGAGCCTTGCCGGTTCAGCGCCATTTGCCGAACGACATCCAAGCGCCGGATGTCCTGAATTGACGACATCAGCTCGTTGTCCTCGGGCGATCGGAGCTCCGCGAGCACCCGCTCCGCCCGGTCGGAGACGGCGGCGACGGCGGTCCGGACCGCTGCGCGCTCAGTGTCGGAGGAAGCCAGATAGGTCAGGGTCAGCAGCCGCTCTTCTTGAAGATCTTGAATCAGCGCGGCAGCGCTCCGCGCTCGTTTGGCGACGGTGACGGTTGACCGGGCGGACAGGGCATCCTCGACACCGTCCGCAGTAAATGGAACGCTCACCGCGACCACCGCGATCAACGGCAGGGCCAGCAAAATGCTGAGCTTCTGCCGAACGCCCAGCCTAGAGAGCATCGCGGTCACGCTCCATGCGCCGCTGGGGCGAGGCTGGTGAGGATTGCAGCAGTTCTTCGACGGCCGCGAAGTCATGCGGATCGATCAATGCGGTGTCTGGCGTCTGGTCACTGGCCGAGACCACCCCATCCGCGCCGACGTCGAAGACGTGATGACCGCCAAATGGCTTGGACCGCAACCTCAGATTTCCCGCAATAGTCCTCCAGAGCAGGGCGACGGCGAGCAGCAGGGCGATGGCCGTGACCGCCCCGGTGCGGATCTGCTGCCAGCGCAGCGCGCTTCGGCGCTCGCTGAGCAGGCCATCGAGTTCGGACAGGATGGCCTCGGCGAGCGGGCGCGCAGCCTGGCGGACCAGGGTGGCGTTCCTGTCCAGGGTGGCCGGGTCAGTCGTTTCCAGACCGCGGAGACGGGTCCCGGACGGGACAAACGAGTCGACAGCGGACCGGAACGCGTCAAGCTGCCCTGTGATGTTTGGGCCGAGCGTTGGGCTGCTCGTTTCGTCAAGGGCCTTGGCGAGCCCGATCCCGACACTCTCCGCTGCGACGGCGACGTCGTACCGAGCAACGGCAACCCGGATCGGGGCCATCGTGTCCCCCTCGGTGCCGGCGGCGTCGAGCACCGCGAGATTGGCCGCCCGCCCAGCATTGATCATGATATCGGGGAGCTGCGTCAGCACCGCCTCTGCCAGGTAGGAAGCATCCACCTCGGGATCCACAACCAGCCCTGACGTGTCGGCGATCCTTCTGGCCAGTTGGCGAACGAGCGACAGCGCTTCGTCGTACTGCTCGAACACGCCGATCGTTCCGGCTCTGCCCGCGATGACCTCGTTGATCGCCTTCCGGGTGTCCGCCCACCGCTTGCGGACCCCGAGGGCTGCGCCGTGCGCGCGGTCGACCCGGTCAACCCCGTTCAGCGCCCCGGTCACAACCACGGCTTGCGTCTGCCCGCCGCGCACCGCCGCTGACTGCGCCTGGGTGAGCTCGCTCACCAGCGTGGTCAGCGGCCCGAGGTAGGCGACGCCGCTCTGTTCCAGGCCAACCTCGTCGAGCCTGGTCGTGGCTCCGCTCCAGCTTGTGCCGGTCGCGATCGAGAGAAGAACGGCAACGATCAACAAAGCTGCCGCCTGTGCAACTATCGCCGGATTCCACCGTCCATGTTCGACTGTCGGCCCACGCCTCGCCACGGAGTCCCCTTCCGCCACCACGCCGACGCTGCTAGTCAGGCCTCGACGCCGGATGGCCGACAGGCCTGCAAAATCCCGACATACTAAGGCGGGCGGAGCATAGCGCGAACGGGACATCGATCGCACCCACTGATCCTGAATTCAGTCGATACGACGGACACCGATCATCACTGCGATGTGACGACGACTCTCTCGATCCGGCGTTTTAGCCCCAAGAAGGCAGGTAAGGAGCGCGAGCGGCAGGAGCACTTACGACCAGCTCCCCAAGCCACTCCGGCGACTCGATGAGATCGATCGGCTCGGCCCAGTCGCCAGCACGGCCGCCATCCGCAGTGACGCCAAGCTCCGGCGGCGCCAGCACCAGCGCATCCCGGATGGCGTCGAACATGACGACATTGAGATGATCAGCCGCCTCGATCGCCAGCTGGTCAACGGGCCCTGCGGTCGTCAGGTCGAGTTCGTCAATGGAC
>JAFGOK010000044.1 GCA_016926535.1 Micromonosporaceae bacterium
AGGAGATCCACGCCGCCGTCGCCTTCTGTGTCACGGCCTGGCTGACCGGCGCGCACGGAGCCGCGGCAGCCGCGGCAGCGGCTCACCGGCCAGGGCTCGACCTCCTGCACGACGTCGAGATGGAGGTCACGGCGGAGCTGGGAAGGACGAAGATGCTCGTCAAAGAGCTGCTGTCGCTGCTGCCCGGGGCGGTGATCGAGCTGGACCGGGCCGCCGGAGGCCCGGCGGATCTGCTGGTCAACGGTCGCATGATCGCCCGCGGCGAGGTCGTGGTCGTTGACGAGAACTTCGGTATCCGGATCACGGAGATCATCCCACCGTCCGAGCGGTCCTAGGGGACCCGCCGGGATGCCGGACATGATGGAATTGTCGCTACGGATCAGCCTAAGTCTGCTGATCCTGCTCGGGATCGGCTGGGGCGTCCTGCGGTTCGCCTGGGGGCCGATGCGGCGCGGCCGGATCATCGCGCTCCTCGGCCGCCAGCAGCTGACGAGGGGATCCGCCGTCGCCCTGGTCAGAGTTGCCGACAGAGCCCTCGTTCTCGGGGTGACCGATCACCAGGTGACCCTGCTGACCGAGACAGATCTTGGAACGGTGGCCGACGCCAGCGAGATGGCGAAACGGCCGGCAGCCCCGGCCGGATCGGCGCTGTCCCCCGCGACCTGGCGGCAGGCGCTGAACGTACTGCGCGATCGGACGGTGCGACGCTCATGACCAGGACCGCCTGCCCGCACCCGCTCCGCTCGCGGCTGGCCTGCCCGCACCCGGTCAGCCCGCACCCGCTCCGCACCCGGCTCGTGGCCGTGGCCTGGCTCACCCTCAGCAGCCTGACGATCATCATGTGGGCGAGCCCGGTCCGCGCCGTCCCGTCAGAGCCGACGCCCCCCAGCGAGCCCACCGCGCCGGCCGGCCCGGATGTGACCATTGACATCGGCGGCACGAAGCCCAGCGTCTCGATCACCATCCTGGTCGCACTGACGGTGATGTCCGTCGCTCCGGCGTTGCTCCTGCTCTGCACGAGCTTCACCAAGGTGTTCGTCGTACTGAGCATCACCCGCAACGCGCTCGGGCTGACCACGGTCCCGCCAAACCAGGTCATCGCCGGGCTGGCGCTGTTCATCACCCTGTTCATCATGAGCCCGACCCTGACCGACGTGAACCAGCAGGGGGTGCAGCCCTACCTGCGGGGGGAGAAGACCCAGTCCGCCGCGTTCGCCGACGGGGTCGCCCCCCTCAAGACGTTCATGGTCACGCACACCAGGGAAGACGAAATCGCCCTGTTCGCCAAGGTGTCCGGCAAGGGGCTTCCCAAGAACCGGGAGAGTATCCCGCTCTCGACCCTCATCCCAGCCTTCATCATCTCCGAGCTGCGCACCGCCTTCGTCATCGGATTTGTGATCTTCGTACCGTTCCTGGTCATCGACATGGTCATCGCCGCGACCCTGATGTCCCTCGGCATGATGATGCTGCCGCCGGTCACGATCTCCCTGCCGTTCAAGCTCCTGCTCTTCGTCCTGGTCGATGGCTGGGGTCTGATCGTGACAGCCCTGGTCGCCAGCTACCGGTGAGGGGAATCGGACCATGACCGACGTCCAACTCGTCACCATCGGCGTTCAGGCGATGACGGTCGCGGCGAAAATGTCCGCACCAATCCTGCTGACGGCCCTGATCATCGGGTTCGCCATCTCGCTGTTCCAGTCGGTGACCCAGATCCAGGACGCGACGCTCTCGTTCGTCCCCAAGATGATCGCGATCGGAATCGCCCTGGTGTTCGCCGGTAGCTGGATGATGCGCGAGATCGTCACCTTCACCACCAACCTGTACGAGCGGATTCCGACGATCGTCCTTGGTGGATGACATGTCGCTCACGCTGCCGCTGGCGACGATCATCGGTTTGCTGCTCGGTTCTATCCGGGCAGCTGCCTGGCTTGCGACCTGCCCACCCTTCAGCGGCAGAGGGCTGCCTCCCACAGCCAAGGGCCTGCTGTCGGTCGCGATCGCGCTCCCATTCACCGAAGAACTCTCCCGGGGCATGGCCGAGGGCATCACGACGGCAGGGTTGATCACGGATGCCGTCGAGCAGATCGTCGTCGGGGCGGCACTGGGGTTCTGCACCAATCTGCTGGTCACCGCAGTACAGGCCGCAGGAAGCATCATCGATCTGTTCGGTGGTTTCTCGGTCGCCTTCGCATTCGACCCGCTGTCCTATACCGGCAACGCGGTGATGGGACGGTTCTACAACCTCCTGGCGACCGCCCTGCTGTTCACCACCGGCGCCTACCAGTCGATCGTGGCTGGCTTCGCCAGGTCGTACCGGGCGCTACCTCCCACTGGTTCGCTGTCGCTGGAGCGGCTGGACCGGATTCTGGTCAACGGGCTCAGCGAGATGTTCATCGCGGCGCTCCAGATCTCCGGCCCCATCGTCGCGGTGCTGTTCCTGACGGATCTGGCGCTTGGCCTGCTGACCAAGGTCTCACCCCAGCTCAACGCCTTCGGCCTGGGCTTTCCCGCCAAGATCATGCTCACCCTGATCCTGGTCGGGATGGGCATGAAATTCATCCCCGCCGCGGTCGAGCGGGTCGCGGAGAAGGCGGTCGCCGCCGTCCTGGAGGTTCTCGGCTCATGACGGGGGTGGTGATGCCATGAGCTCGGAGGAGAAGACCGAGCAACCGACCGAGCAGAAGAAGAAACAGGCAAAATCCGAGGGACAGATCCCGAAAACCCCGGATTTCAGCGCCTGGGGTGGGCTACTCATCGCCTCCGTCCTCATCCCGATGACCGTCGAGAGCATGGCCGAGGACGTCCAGGACCTGATGAGCACGGTCGCAGAACTGATCGAAGAGCCGGCAGAGCAACGCATGCTGGCGTTCTTCGGCACGGCCATGCTGGATGCCGCCCTCGTCGCCGCCCCCCTGTGCGGCTCCCTGTTCCTCTTCTCCATCGCCGCGTTCGGGGTGCAGGGTGGACTCAAACCCGCGGCCAAGCTGTTCATACCGAAGTTCAACCGACTCAACCCGCTGACGGGCTTCAAGCGGATCGTCGGCCCGACCGCGGCGTGGGAGGCCGTCAAGGCGCTCGCCAAGACCTTCCTGGTCGGTATCGTCCTGTACACGACGATCAAGGGTCTGGCGATGACCCTCATGGGATCGGGATCAATCCCGCTGCTCACCCTGCTCTCGATCGTTGGGGATGCGGCCAACCGCGTGATCCAACTGGCCGCCATCGCCGGCGTGGTGCTGGCCGGAGCCGACTACGCCATGTCCCGGCGCCGGATCGGCAAGCAGATCAAGATGTCCAAGCAGGAGGTCAAGGAGGAGCACCGCAGGACCGAGGGCGACCCCCAGATCAAGCAGGCCGTCCGAGCTCGGCAGTTCGCCATGAGCCGGCAGCGCATGATGGCGGAGCTCCCCAAGGCCGACGTCGTGCTGGTCAACCCCACGCAGGTCGCGGTGGCCCTGCGGTACGACCCTGCGAGGGGCGCCCCCCGGGTGATCGCGAAGGGTGCCGGCTCGGTCGCCACGAAGATCAGGGAGAAGGCGATGGAGCTGCGAATCCCGATGGTCCAGGACAAGGCGCTCTCCAGAGCCCTGTACCGCGGGTGTGAGCTCGGAGACGAGATCCCGGCTGACTTCTACGAAGCGGTCGCCAGGGTGCTGGCGTTCGTCATGGTGCTCAAGTCCAAGGGCTCCGCCGCTGGCCTGCACCACCCGACCGCGACCGGGTAGGCGGGCTGCACCACCCGACCGCGACCGGGTAGGCGGGCTGCCCCGCCCCGCCTACCTCCGGGCCGCCATCGCTGCTGGCGGGAGGCGTCGCGGCCCGCCGCCCATGACGCCGTCAACGGTCTTGACCGACCATCCCACCGCCTGGAGGTAGGCCTTGGCCAGGTCAGCGGAGGACACCTGCGCGCCCCGAAGCGCATTGGCGTCGCTGGCCTCGTACGCCCGGACCATGGACAGCACCTGGCCGAGACGGCCGGTGCGGTGGACCAACGCCTCGGTGACCTCCGAGGTCAGCGGCAGGCGCTGGACCAGGTCCGTCACGTTCTCGCCGATCAGCTCGGCGATCCCGGACAGCAGACCGACCGTGAACGCCGTATCACCGCGCAGATCGAGGCGATCGGCGACCGTCTGGCACAGGCGGGCTCTCGCCATCGTCGTTTCGAGCTGGTCGTTGGTCGCCGACTCCGCGATGTCGGAGACCAGCATCAAGGCCACCCATTGCCGGATCCTGGTCAGGCCGAGCATGACGACCGCGTCCTTGACGCTGGACACCTTCCGAGGCAACCCGGCGGAGGCCGAGTTCGTCGCGCGCAGCACCCGGAACGACAGCCCGGGATCGCCGGTGACGATCTCGACGACCTTGGCGAGGTCAACGTCCTCCGCGTTCAAGGTGCCCAGCAGTTCCAGGCGCCGCAACCGGGACGGGGAGACCGACTGCGCGGAGAGCACCTGGGGTCGGCCGATCGCCTGCCCCTCGACGAGATCAATCTTGAGCTCTCTCGCGAAAACAGCCACCGCGTCGGTGTCGACCTGGCAGCCGACCAGTCGCGCATTCGGGAATCGCCGAAGGCGATCGACCGTCACCCTCAGCTCTTCGTGCGACAGGGACGACATGTCGATCTTGATGTAGTTGGCCAGGCCACGCAACTCACTGTAGCCGTCACCCCCGACAGCGTCATCCACCGCGACCTGATAGCCAAGATCAACGAGCCGGCTCACTCCGGCCAGCACCTCGTCGTCG
>JAFGOK010000345.1 GCA_016926535.1 Micromonosporaceae bacterium
CCCCCGGGAGAGGTCCTTGATCTTCACGGTCTCCGGCACGTCGAGCCGCTCACACAGCTCGTGAAAGCGCTGCTGATCCCAGCCCGGCTCGCTCATTGCTGATCCCAGAGCTGGTCCAGCACGGTGTGCAGGGCTGCGCGGTCGACCCGCGCGGTTCGCGCCGCAGTGATCGCGTCGGTCATTGACGATCTCGCCTTCTCCATGAGCTGCCCCCGGACCCGATCGACGTCCAGCGGCAGCACGAAACTGCCCCTGCCCTGGACGTTCACGATCAACCCCTCCGCGGCCAGGTCGTTGTAACTGCGGGTGATGCTGATCAGGCTGACCTTGAGATCCCGAGCCAGCTGCCGCAGCGAGGGCAGGGCCTGCCCCTCGGCGACCTCACCACTGAGGATCGCGGCCCTGATCTGGGCCTTGATCTGCTCGTAGATCGGCACACCGGAGGTCGAGGACAGCACGATGCGCATCAGCACCTCCCGCACCTACTGTACATATTCAATATGTACAGTACAAGCCAGAAGGCCTCCCTCGACAGCCGCGACACGCCGTGCGGGAGGGGCCGTGCGGGAGGGGCCGCGCGGGAGGAGCTGCGCACCCCGGCAGGCCAGGCCCGCGTCCGTTCGTCATGGAATCGTCACACGACTGCGGAGTGCCCTTCATTCCCACTGCGCAACCTGAATCGGTGCGGAGGGCCTGACCACCTCGAACTCCCCGTAACAACAGCGGCACACCCGATCGCAACCGCTACGAGGGGGGAGGAATATGGGCTGACGGGGCACCGCCCTTCAAGCCGTTCCATACCCCTTCGACCCTTGCGAGATTGATGAGTTTCTCCGATTATGTCCAGTCCAACGCCGGGCCGCTCCTCGAGCAGGCGATCGGGCACATCCAGATCGTCGCTGTCTCCATCGGGATCGCGCTCATGCTCGGAGGCGTCCTCGGAGTGCTGGCGCACCGCAATGCCCTCATCCGGCCGCTGGTGCTCGGCGTGTCCTCCACCCTGCTGACCATCCCGTCACTCGCCCTGTTCGCGCTCGCCATTCCGGTGGTCGGCCTTGGCACGCCTCCGACGATCGTCGCGCTGGTGCTGTACGCGCTCCTACCGATCGTCCGAAACACCGTCGCGGGTCTCGGATCGGTCGATCCCGAGGTGCTGCGCGCGGCCCGGGGCATGGGTATGGGCGCTTCGCGCAGGTTCTTCCAGATCGAGTTGCCGCTGGCCTGGCCGGTGGTGCTGACGGGCGTCCGGGTTTCCACGCAGGTCATCGTCGGTATCGCCGCGATCGCGGCGCTCGTCAACGGTCCTGGACTCGGCAATGAGATCTTCCGCGGCCTGCGCTCGCTCGGCAGCCCGTTCGCCGTGAATTTCGTCCTCGGCGGCACGCTCGGAATCGTCGTGGTCGCTCTGCTGTTCGACGCGACCTACCTCGCCCTTCGCCGCATCACCACACCCAGGGGTATCCGATGAGCACAACCACCGCACCGCAGACCAGTCGGACCGGCGAGACACCTCCCTCGGAACCGATGATCCGCCTGGAGAAGTTGACCAAGCAATATCCCGGGCAACCGGCTCCGGCCGTTGACCGAGTCAGCATGGACATCCCACGGGGAGAGATCATCGTCCTGGTCGGCCCCTCCGGCTGCGGCAAGACGACCACCATGGAAATGATCAACCGGTTGACCGAACCGACCTCCGGACGGATCTTTCTCGACGGTGCGGATGTCACCCGCGACAACCCCGATGCGCTGCGCCGCAGGATCGGCTACGTCATCCAGCAAATCGGCCTGTTCCCCCATCTCAAGGTCTCGGAGAACATCGCCGTCGTCCCAAAGCTGCTGGGCTGGAACCGGCGCCGGATCAACGACCGGGTTGACGAGTTGCTCGACCTGGTCGGGATGGACGCGGCAGCCTATCGCGACCGCTACCCCAAGGAACTGTCCGGCGGGCAGCGCCAGCGGATCGGCGTCGCCCGAGCCATGGCCGCAGACCCACCGGTCATGCTGATGGACGAGCCGTTCGGCGCCATCGACCCGATCACCAGGGAACGCCTGCAAAACGAATTCCTGCGGGTGCAGCAGCAGGTCCAGAAGACCGTCGTCTTCGTCACCCATGACGTGGACGAAGCCATCAAGATGGGCGACCGCATCGCCGTCCTGGGCCAGCACTCCCGGATCGCGCGGTACGACACCCCGGCGAACATCCTCAGCGATCCCGCGGACTCCTACGTCGAGAACTTCATCGGGTCAGGAGCCTCGCTCAAGCGACTCAACCTCACCAGAGTCCGGGATGTGGTGCTGGAGACCGGCTGCCCGACGGCGTACCTCACCGAGAGCCTGCCGCAGATCCGCCGCAGGCTGCTTGAGTCGGACTGGACGGCGCTCCTCCTCCTCGATCAGGGCCGCCCGCGTCGCTGGGTGACCGCCCGCGACCTGACGGGATCCGACGCCGACCTGGCGACGGTCGGGCTACCCGCAGTCGCACTGGTCGAGCCCCAGGCAACGCTGGCGGATGCGCTCAACGAGATGCTGACCTCCAATGCTGGGGTCGCGGTCGTCGTCGACGGCCGAGGCGTCTACCGCGGAATGATCGATCTCGATACCATCATGATCGAAGCCCGCTCGATGCGCAGGGGCACCACCGAGTTCTACCGCGCCGCGAAACGGTCGCTGACCGGGGGCGAGGCCTGATGGTCGCTGACTGTTTCCCGTCCCAGGCGCCGAAGGCGCCCTCCCCCACAGGCCAGCGCGACTGGTCCGCGGGGCGGACCGCCGCGCGGTGGCTGGGCATGCCGCTGTTCCTCGCCCTGACCGGGGGCGCGCTGTATCGCTACGTTGCAGGCCAGCAACTGGACACCATCGAGCAACGCACCCTGAACGCATCAGAGCTCACAGCACGGGTCGGTGAGCATCTCCAGCTCGCCGCGGTCTCCACCGCGATCGTCATCGCCGTCGCCGTGCCGCTCGGCATCATCGCGACCCGCCGCTCAGCGCGATTCATGACCCCCGCCATCCTCGCGCTGGGAAACCTCGGCCAGGCGATCCCGTCGTTCGGTCTGATCACCCTGGTGGTGCTCACGATCGGAGTTGGCTTCAAGGCGATCATCATCGGTCTGTTCGCCTGCTCGATGCTGCCGATCCTTCGCAATACCATGGTCGGCTTGCAGCAGGTAGACCAGACCATGGTCCGCGCGGCCCGCGGCATGGGGATGTCCCCTCTGGATGCCCTGTTGCGAGTCGAGTTGCCCCTGGCTGTCCCGGTCATCCTGGCCGGAGTGCGGACTGCCCTCATCATCAATGTCGGAACGGCGACGCTCGCGACCTTCTTCGGGGTGAAAGCCCTCGGATACGTCATCTACCAGGGAATCCAGCTGGACCGCACCCCGGTGCTCATCACCGGGGCCGTCCTGGCGTCCGGATTGGCGCTGCTCGTCGACTACGTGGCGGGCGTCGCGGAGAGGCTACTGACCCCCCGCGGCCTGTGAGCTGGACATTCGAGACATTCGATACACAACAAGGAGTCGAGTATGCGTATACGTACCATAGTGTCCCTGCTGGTCGGACTGACCCTCGCGCTGACCGGTACTGCGGCCTGCGGGCTTGGTTCTGACGACGAGCCGACCCGCTCCGGGCCCCTGTCCGGCACGTCGGTCACCGTTGGATCCAAGGACTTCGACGAGCAACTCGTACTGGGGCAAATCACGGTGCTGGCCCTGAAAAATGCCGGGGCAAAGGTGACTGACCAGACCAATCTGGGCGGGACCAACGCTGCCAGAGCTGCCCTGACCTCAGACAAAATCGATGTGTACTGGGAATACACCGGCACGGCCTGGATCAGTTTCTTCCACCAGACCACACCGATCACGGAGCGGACGGAGCAGTGGCAGGCGGTGCACGACACCGATCTGAAGGACAACAACCTGGTCTGGATGCAGCCGGCGCCGTTCAACAACACCTACGGGATCGCCTACAGCAGCAAGATCGCCGAGAGACTCGGCACCCCGAAAGCGCTGTCAGACCTTGGAACACTGATCCAGCAGCAGCCAAAGGACGCCACCCTCTGCGTCGAGAACGAGTTCTCGACCAGAGATGACGGCCTGCCCGGAATGGAACGGCGCTACGGATACCAATTCCCTGGAAGCAACGTGACCGTGCTGGACACCGGCCTCGTGTACACCTCAACGGACAAGCACGATCCGTGCAACTTCGGAGAGGTGTTCACCACCGATGGCCGGATCAAGGCACTTGGCCTGACCGTGCTCGAGGACGATCAACACTTCTTCCCGCTGTACAACGCCGCCCCGGTATTCCGGAAGGACTACCACGCCGCCAACGAGCAGGCGCTCAAGGAGATCTTCGAACCAATCGCCCAGGCCCTGTCGCAGGAGACGATGACGGAGCTGAACAAGCAGGTCTCCGTTGACGGCCTGCGCCCCGAGCAGGTCGCCAAGCAGTGGCTCAAGCAGCAGGGATTCATCACCGGCTGAAGACGGATGGTTTGAGTCGCCGGGCGGCGGTCCTGCCGGCCATCAGCACCGCCGCGACGCCCCAGAACATGCCGCCCACGGCCAGGTAGTAGGTCACGAACGCCCATCCCGTCACCTCGGCCGTAAGGACGTAGAACATGCTGGGGATGAGTGCGACATGCATGAGGACGGCCAAGAGCAGGCTCTGAGTCCGCTCGTGCACGCACACGATGAGCAACCGGTAGGGCAGCAGCACCCCGAAGAGCGCGACGACGACGTAGACGACCAGGGGCGCATCGCCCACCCCAGAACCGCTACCCCACATCGCGGGGGGAAGGTGCCACAGACCCCACACCACGCCGACGAGGACGCCAGTACCGAGGACGCCGAACCGGCGGCGCGCGTGTGGGGTCGCGAAGCCCGTCCAGCCCAACTCTTCGAGGAAGCCTCCGCAGACGCCTGCCGCGATGCCGGACAGCAGCAGGGTCGCCCGATCATCTGCGGTGAAAATGGCCGGGAGGAAATCCCTGGAGGCGAGCGAGAGGACCAGCAGGGTCACGGTCACCACCACCGGTGCGGTCAGCAGCGCAAGGCCGTACCAGCCGAGCCCGACTCGCCAGCGACGTAGCCTGCGCCACAGACTCCGCAGGCCCGGTCGTCCCTCCAAAAGCGCCGTCGTGACAATTGACGCCACGCTGGGACCGGCAAGCAGTGCCAGCACCGCCACCGGCACCATCTCCTCGAAGCGGTCGGCGTCCCAGAGTCCCTGCGGGCCCATCGCGAGCAGGATGCAGCCCCAGGAGACCACGAACGTCAGCAGGAAGTACGCCATGAGGGGCGCTCGCGCAATCAGGGTCCTGATTGTTGGCATGGAGTGCTCCCCTTCTTCGTTTCTCTTCGATGCGAGAAAACCGAACGTCGATGCCGCGACCTCGGCATGCCGAATGCTCGACCTGGCAATGACTCCTGATTCTGGCACTATGGCCGGAGTCCCGCCTCCAGAGCGAGGTTCTCAGCGAGCGAGTCCCGGAACGCCTCCAGGTGCATGGCGCAAAACTCGTGCTCCGAAACGGGAGTCGTGCCAATCCCGATCTCGCCGCGCTTGTATGCGTCCACAGCTTCGAGGACCTCCCCGATCGCCCCGTCTCTCTCTCCGATCGAGTCCAGAAGATCCGCGGCAAAACGCCTGCTCCCGATGAGGTCGTCCAGGTGCTGCTCGGCAAGGAGGACGCGCGGCTCGGTCCCCAAATAACCAGCGAGTCCGGTGACCAGGCCAGCGAGGAACGCCTTGCCCCCGGAGAGGTTCCGCCGGTGGGCCAGCAACTCGCAGAGCCTGCCCCAGGTCAGCAGCATCACCCGGCTGCCCAGATCGAGGTCGGGGAGAGGCTTGAGTGCCATCGCCGCCGCGAGATCGCCCATCTCGAATTCTGGAAGCTCAGTCACCGGGTTTGGATCATGCGCCTGTCGTGCTCCGTCCTGGAGGCACCGGACTCTGCAGAGTTTGAGAGCGGCGGAGCTCAAGCGAGAATCGCGTCTGAGGCGTTCCGTCACCATCCGCTCATTCGCATGATCTAGGTCAAGCAGGCGAATCGCAAACCTCAAACGGCCGGTGTCCGCCCTCGTCGGGCTGATGCGGAGGAGGTCGTGCACATGGTCGAAGTACGCCCCCTGGCACAACCGGCACGGCAATTGCGCGGCCAGACCCAGCTGGTCGCCGGTTGCGATGGCGCAGCCCACCAGGATCGGCGGCCTCTGCTGGCGCTGCACGGCCTCGGCGATGCTGCACGCCGTCCAAGCATCAGTGCTCTCCAGATCAATCTTCACATAGGTAACATTTCTCAGCACATCATCGCAAGCCTGCTCTGGGTCGGCCAAGGTGATCGAGATCTGGTACCCCTTCTCCCTCAGGCGCCTGATCCCAGCGAGAACCGGGTCGTCCAGCACCACGGTGTCCGGAACGTCCAGCACCACCTGATCCGACATGGCCTGATCCGGCTTCAGGGGGATAGTCAATCCCTCGACCAGGAATGCTCGACTCATGGTGACAAACAACTTCAGCGACGGCAGGGCATGAATGATCTCGGCCATCGTCGTACTGGTCAGAGTGCTGTACGTGCTCTCGATGACGTCGTCGACGGCAGGCAGTTGACGCGCTGCCGCAGCCCCACCGCCAGCAGCCGACTGAATGAACAACTCATAGCCATGGATCTTGCGCGTCGTCTCGTAGACCGGCTGGATTGTCAGATACGCCCCTGATCCGGCATCACCATGCGCACCCCCGTCCCGGCCCACCCGAGCGGCGCTGCTCTCCCCTCGCGGACGTGGGATCCAACTCGCGGGCGGACGGCCCCGCTGAATCCACTTGATGAACTCCTCATGGCGTTTCAGCCAGGGATGACCCGCGGGCAGCACCGCTTTCTCCTGCTCAATAATCTCTTTCAATTCATCGAGTGCCTGGCGTTTCTGCTCCTGCTTCACAGTCTCATCGTCTGGGTGGGCACTCCAGTACGCCTTCTCCGCCCGCACCCGGAGAGTGAGTCGATGGGTACGCCAGAATGCCCTGCCGCAGTCGGTCTCCAACTCCTTGTACAGCTCAACAGCTTCCCTGAACCGCAGGCTTTCACCCAGCCACCGGCAGTACCTTCTGCGGATCCTGAGAACCTCGATGTTCCTCCTTCCCAATGATGCTTCGGCCTCCTCGATCAGCTCTTCCATGCGCTTGACCACAGTGGCCAGTTCCCTGCCGTCCCCATCGCTCCGGCTCCGCTCCTTTGCCAGTTCCGCCTGTATCTTCAGCTGGTCACTCCGGATGGCAAGCCCCGCAGGATAATTCCGCCCATAGACTTTTTCGCACTCGCTGATCAGGTCCTCGAAGCGTGCAGCAGAATGCTCAAGACAATTGGAGACTCCGGTCTTTGACGTCCAGCAGGCGATGGCGTGTTGGAGGGAGAACCGAAGCTCGCGCGCATTGGGGTGGCTATTCCTGAGATCCCTCTCAAGGCTCTCAAGATCGGGAAGAGACTCTCTGATCTCCCCCCGTTCGCACTTCTGCCGGAGGATGTTGTATCTAATGCGGAACGCTTCAATGCCCCTCTTCTGGCACTCCCCTTGAAGGGCTTCGAACTTCTTGATCACATCATCGGAGCACCAGGCATCAGCCGAGAATTCTGCTTGCTTGATCTTGATCGCCGTCTTCCGCCTCCGATCCTCTTCCCTATCCGCATATGCGTCGAGCTGCCCATACGCCATCAGTGGCCGGCCTGCCTCACCCATCAGCATGGTGCAGGCCAAACCGGCACCCGGCATCTCGACGGATTCTGCCTTGCTGAAGGCCTTGTCGGCGTAATCGAACCGGGCAAGTTCCCGCGCGACGATGCCGATGTCGTAGGCTTCCGCCGGAGTAGCCCGTGCGATGGCCTTGTCCCACACCCTCGTCGCGATTGGCGCATGCTCTCGACGACGCGGCTCCAGGACATGGTGGTGCACCCGGTAGTTGCCATCTCGGTCCTTGGCCATGATAGGCCTCTTGCCCATCTCCTTGGAAACACCGATTCGCTTCTGCGCGATCCGCAACGCCTTCTTGAAGGCGTGCTCGTCCGCCGAATGTCTGGCGAAGCAGGAGAAGTAGAGATCGCGCAGCACGTGCAGCGGTATCGACCGCATACCAACCCGCTGCCACGCCACGCAGGTGTCCACCAAATCCGCGGCGCATGGATGCTCTTTCTTCAATGACTGATAGTGCTCCTCAAGTCGCTGCCACTCGGCCTCGTACATCCCCCGAGCCTCTTCCGGCACGGCCGTCTTGAACTCCACCGTGTCTTCGTCGCGGACTGCACGAAGCAGTTCAACACCGGGAAGGCCCACCGGCAGCCACAATGCATCGATCCAACTTTGTGTCTTGAATCGCGAGTAGACCGCGGTATTCATGACGACCACAACAATTACCCGGGGATTGCCACACAGCACGAGATTGCGCAGAGCCAGCAGGCCATCCTGGTAGTGGTCGAATTCCGCCCCATCCAGCAACACAACGTATCTTCTCCGTCGCCAGGCCCTGCGGCAGAACCGCCTCAGATCCGAGCCGTTTCTGGGACGGTAGACCCGATACGGCTCCAGCCCACGCTTGACCGCCTCGTACGCCGCCCGATGCTTGCCCAACTCATACTGACCGTGGACCACGACAATCTTCGAACGGTCAGCGGCCAGCGCCCTGTCGAGTTTCCTGTCCTCATCCCGGGAGTCCGGATAGTCGACATACCTCGAACAGCTGGATCCAAAATCCCGTGGCTTTTTGAGACGCTCCGCCTTGCGAAGTCCCAGACCCCAGGACCGGACCCACTCCCGGCACCCCGAAATGAGATTCCTGGGAAACATGTACACCGAGCGCCACGCCTGAGCCCACCCCACCCGCAAAAGCCAGACAGACAGCACAAAGGCTGCGACCACTGCCAAGGAATAAAGGAGCTTGCCCACGAGTGACATCGGGGGAAGCCACACAGCGACAAGCGGCAGGGTGAAAGCGACGA
>JAFGOK010000346.1 GCA_016926535.1 Micromonosporaceae bacterium
GGATCTCGCCGCGTTGCAGACCGGGGCCGTGCCGGGCTTCGCAGAGGCCGCCGCGGCGGTGCTGGCCGCCCAGCGGGCGGCTGGCCTGCCCGACGGCGAAGCGGCAGCGTACCTGTGCGGGGTGGCGGCCGGGCACGCCCAGCAGCAGGCCGCCGTGCGGGTAGAGACGGTGTGGAGCGGCCCAGGCACCCACCAGGTGCCGGTCCGGGCAACCGCCCAGGTGCTCGTCGAGGTGGTCGGCGAGGCCCGGCAGGAGTTGCTGTTGATGACGTACTCGGCCAAGCCGTATCCGCCGCTGCTCGACGCACTCGCGGGGGCCACCGGCCGGGGTGTCGCGGTCAGCGTGGTGGTCGAGACGCTGGGGGGTGCCGGGTCCGCGCTCGCCGGGGCGGAACCGGCGGCGGCGTTCGCCTCGGTTGACGGGGTTCGGTTGTGGCATTGGCCGGTATCGCGGCGCGCCGAGACCGGTGCGAAGATGCATGCGAAGGTTGCGGTCGCCGACCGGCGGGTGTTGCTGGTGTCCAGCGCCAACCTCACCCAGTCGGGCGTCGGCAAGAACATTGAGGCCGGCCTGCTCGTGCGCGGGGGCGCCGCGCCGGTCCGGGCCGCCGAGCACCTCGACGAGCTCCGCGCCAGCGGTACCCTGGCACCGCTGCGGCGCGGCCAGTGACCGCCCGTACTCCCGGCGCTGTGTTCGGAGTTCCCATGCCGTCATCTGGGGGCAGCGCGTCGATGACGACCCGTCCGGCAATGAGATTCCCCCGAGCTACCCGGCAGTCGGCTATTCGTCGTGCTGGAAGGTATGGAGCCAGGCCAGAGGTTTGCCAGTGAGGGCGGCTGCGGCGAGGCGGTGAGCGGAATCGGTCTTGAGGGCGGCATGGCAACTGTCGATCCAGCGTTGCATCGCGGTGTTGCCCTGCTGGCGGTATTCGACTGCTTGGACGAGGCATTCGAGCTTGTCGGCATCGTGAGCGATGATCGCCTCTAGGGTCTGAGCGGTCTCGTATTCGGTCACGGCGTCAACGATGGTTTGTTGCACGCTCTCGGGAGCTGCTGCGACTTGGTCTGCGGTGATGGTCTGGTTGTCGGTGGCGGTGAGGTAACGGCGGCCGATGTGGGGGATGTCGGTGATCCGGGTTTCCTGGGTGTCATGGAGGACGCAGAGTAGGGCGACCCTGGCGGGGTCGGCGCCTTCCATAGCGGCGAGGACGGTTCCGATGATCGCGGTACGGAAGGAATGCTCAGCGATCGATTCTGGGTCCGTGATGCCGGCGAACCACCAACCGGTGCGTTTGGCGTGTTTGAGGACGCCGATCTCGCTGATGAAGCTCATCGCCCCGGCGGCCTGGGCATCGGGGCTGGGAGTCGGTGCGTGATCGGGACTCATCAAGTTCCTCTCTGGGGAGGGGCGTCCATGCGCACACCGTAGTGGACGCAGGTGAGCTCGGTGTGGGACTGCCTGGAGTGTCCAACCGAGTCCAGGACGTTTTCGCTGGCGGTGAGCAGGTCGCGGCTCAGTGCGGGGTCGTCTGTGAGGATGCCGGGTCGCACCGCCAGCAGCAGCCATACGTTGTGGATGTTCAGGTCGAGAAAGGGATGCCCGGGTCGGAGCCGGTCGACCAGATGGCGAAGGAGCAGCGTTCCTCGCCACGGTAGCCGGGGATTGGTCATGAAGGCGTCGTCGTGCTGGCGGTGGTGGATTTCGCCGACCCAGTACGCGGAGTAGTTCAGGGCCGCGAGGTTACAGGTGTCGTCGGGGTGAGCCCGGGCGATGAAGTCGCGAAGCGGCTCCGGGTCGCCTTGCTGCGCCAGGGAAGTCGCGACAGATCGAGCGGCGGGCCAGCGCCGGTTCCAACCGTGTAAGGTGGAGAACGGTCTGGTCGACCTGGTGATCCGGGACAGCCAGGAGGCCGATGCCCCGGTGGGATCGATGCCGGTGAGGAAGCATGCCTGTCGCTGTAGGGTGGCGAGTCGATCATCGCGGCCGGCACTGCGATCGGCAAGGATCTGTGCGTTGGCGAAGAAGGCGGCTCGTTCGGCCACGTTGAGGACCGGGGCCGTGGCTACTGGTCCTCGACGATTTCTGGCCGTGGGGGACTTCGCGGAGGCAGCGAGCACGGCGGGGGTCTTCCCGACGGCTGCCCAATGCAGCAGATCGGTCACTTGGTGGGTGAGGACGCAGCAGCACAGGGCGTGTTGGTCGAGATCGGCGACTGACGGGTCGGTGTCGAGGAGTTCGCAGAGTAGATAGTCGGCGTGGGCCGCATCATCGATGGTCGCCAGGATGATTGGATCGGCGCCGAGTCTCGCGAGCTGGTGGCGGACCGCGATGGTGTGGCCGTATGCGGTCCCGGTGAAGGGACGCCGACCGGTTTCCCAGCTCTGTACCGTGGCCAGGTCCACTCCCAAGTCCCCCGCGAGTCGTTCCTGGCTGGCGGGAATGGACTCGCGGATCAGCTTCAATACATATCCGGTGATCGCACCCCGGGACGGAGTGGTGCGACGGCGGCGTGACATGGCGAAACTCCCGAACTCGTACTGGTGGTCACCGTTTCGCACGTGCGGACGGTGCGGTTGTCTCATTTACGTCGGTCAACGCGTACCGGTGGTGAATACTTTCCAGGCCCCAGCAATCGTAACTTCAATGTCACGGATGGTGCGACCAGCGGATCGATCGGTGATCGGCTCGGCTCATCGCGATCCTTGTCCGCTGTCATGGTCGACGAAGGGAGCCTGCTGTGGAACCGCTGGAACGGGCCACGATCGACGGATTCTTCGCCCGAATCGTCGCACGCGCCCCGCGCCCCGAACCGGTATGCTCGGTGGTCATCACGCATCTACTCGCCGAGCGGCCAGCGTTCCTGAGAGCCCTCGCACAGGTCAGTGACGTGAGAGCCGTGCTCCCCAAGCCCAAGAGTATTGACCGGCGTGCCCAAACGGAGATCGTTGGGACTTTCAGAGTGGATGAGCTGGATCGCGATCGGTTCGCCGACCCCGACACCACGATCAAATACCTGGAGGAATGCGCCGCTGGCGAGCCCGTGGTGTTGCTGGACGTTGGTGGGTACTTCGCGTCAAGCTTGCCGCAACTGTGCGACAGGTTCTCCGGGCAGATCGTTGGGGTGGTGGAGGACACCGAGAACGGTCACCGCCGCTACCTTGCCCTCGACAAGCCACCCTGCCCGATTCTGAGCGTGGCCCGCAGCCCGCTGAAACACCCCGAGGACTTCCTCGTCGGGCAGTCCGTGGTTTTCAGCGCTGAGGCCGTCATGCGGACCTGCGGCGACATCCCGCACGGACGGCAGGCCTGCGTGATCGGCTTTGGCAAGCTTGGCAGCAGTATCGCGCGGACGCTGCACGCCAAGCAGGTGCGAGTGCGGGTCTACGATGCCGATCCGATCCGGGCAACGCAGGCCATGGCCCAGGGGTTTCCGGTCGCCACCTGCCTCAGCGAGGCACTGACATCATCCGGAGTGGTCATCTGCGCGACCGGCAACCTTGCCCTGCGTCGCGATGACTTCGCGCTGCTGCGCAACGGCAGCTACGTGGTGTCGGTGACCTCGTCGGACGACGAACTGGAGCTCGACCAGCTCACCGGCTTGTACGAGCGAACGCCGGCTGGCGAGCATGTGACGCGATACGCCACGACCGGGCACTACTTCTACGTGGCCAATGACGGCAACGCGGTCAACTTCCTGCACGGAGCAGCCGTGGGACCGTTCATTTTTCTGGTCCAGGCCGAGATTCTCACCGCGCTGGTTCATGTGAGCGAGGGGCGTTGGGAGCCGGGGTACCACGAACTAGCAGAATCAGATAGGCGGAAAATAGCCCAGATCTGGCTGACCTACTTCAACAAGGAGTGACATGGCGATTGCAGCAGAAGCGATCCGCTCGACCGTCGCCGCTTATCTCGACTGTGTACCCGATGAGCGGGATCGTCTGGCCAGGCTGATCGTGGCCCTCAACACGTCAGCGGACCTGACCTGTCGCAAGGAATACCGAGGTCATGTCACCTGCGGCGCGGTCGTCCTCGATTCCGGTGGTCGAGTGCTGCATATCCACCACAACGCCCTGAATCGGTGGCTGTTGCCCGGAGGGCACCTCGAACCATCCGACGAGACCTTGCCGGGGGCGGCGCTGCGGGAGGTCGCCGAGGAGACCGGAATCGTGGCCACGTCACTTGCCCCGCTGGGCGGGTCCGAGTCGCGACCATTCGACATAGACGTGCACCCCATCCCGGCCAGCCTGGCCAAGGGAGAGGACGCGCACTGGCATTTCGACCTGCGCTACGCCTTCCAGATCATTGCGGCGCCCCAGGTGCGGCTCCAGGCCGACGAAGTCTCCTGCTTCGACTGGCTCGCCCCAGGGACCGTTCCCTCGTCGGAGATCCGTGCCAAACTCGCCTAGCGAGCCGCAGCCAGTCCCCGGGAGGGTCGTGTCCACGCCAACCGTCGTCAATGGTCGATACGAGCTGGAGTCACTTCCTGTCGCCAAAGGCGGCATGGGAGAGGTGTGGTTCGGCCACGACACCCGGCTCGACCGGCGGGTCGCGGTCAAGTTCGTCCGGTTCCCCGAGGGTAAGCCCGACGAGGAGCTGATCCGGCGGTTCGTCCGAGAGTCGCGGATCGCGTCGCGGCTGGAACACCCGGGGGTCCCCGCGATCTACGACGCGGGCGTCCACGATGGCCGGCCGTACCTGGTCATGCAGCGGATCAACGGCCTGAGCGTGGCCGACCTGATCGCCGAGCAGGGGCACCTGCCGGTCGGGTGGGCCGCGGTGATCGCGGCCCAGGCGTGTGCGGTGCTGTCGGCGGCCCACGCCGCCTCACTGGTCCACCGGGATCTCAAACCGAGCAACCTCATGCTCGAACCGGACGGCGGGGTAAAGATCCTCGACTTCGGTCTGGCCACAGCGATCGACCTCGCCGACTTCTCAAAGATCACCAACACCGGTCAGGTGATAGGCACCCCGTCGTACATGGCACCAGAGCAGATCCTCGCCGGCTTGAGTGGCCCAGCCAGCGACCTGTACGCGCTGGGCTGCACCCTGCACGAGATGCTCTGCGGGCAGCAGGTGTTCGCCGGCGCCACCACATACACGGTCATGAACAAGCAGGTCGACGAGCGCCCACCAGCGGTGCGTTCCCGCAGGCCGGGCGTGCCGGCTGGACTTGACGAGCTGGTGCTTGCCCTGCTGGAGAAGAAGCCAGAGGACCGACCGTCCGGAGCCGATGAGGTCTACGACCGGCTCCTGCCCTACGCGGTCGACCTGGAGCCGATGCCCGGGGCGCTGACACCGCCGGCGGTGGGCAGCCCGACCCGGCGGTACGCGGTAGCGCTGAGCAAGATCTTCCCTGGTGGTCCCGGGCCTTCGCCTGAGCCTGCGCCTGGGCCTGAATCGGCTTCCCCGCCCGCACCGCTTCCCGGCCCCCACATTGATGTTGGGCAGGCCCGAGACCAGGCCGACCATCTCATCCGGCAGCGGCGGTTCAACCAGGCCGCCGACGTGCTCGCCGGGGCCGTCGCCGACGCCGAGGCGCGATCCGAGCCGGCCGACGACGGCGCGATCGCCCTGCGCCGGCAGTATGCCGACGCACTGTTCGACAGTGGCGACTACCAGCGCGCCGCGCCGGCCTACCAAGCCCTGCTCAGCCCTCTGACCACCCGGTACGGGCCCAGCTCCGGCCAGGTGCTCACCTGCCGGCTTCGGGAGGCGACCTGCCATGCCCTGTCGGGCCGGACCGCCCAGGCTCTCGTACAGCTGGAACAGCTCCTGGCCGACGAGCGGCGGCTGTTCGGCGACCACGATTCCAGGGTGCTCGACCTGCGCCGCCAGATCGGGTTGCTGCAGCTGGGGGCTGGCCAGCGCGCGGCCGCGCAACAGACCCTGACC
>JAFGOK010000347.1 GCA_016926535.1 Micromonosporaceae bacterium
GCGACGACGATGCGCTGGGCGTTGAGGACCACCGCACCGATTCCCAGGGCGCCGAGCGTTTCCAGCACCGCCGTGAGGCTGCTGTCTGGTGTGAGGTTCGCTGGAGGGTCGCACCCGGCCATCGACCTGTCTCCCGCCTTTCGACGTGATCCGATCCCTCTTCGAAACGTACAGCCACATCATCACGTTGCGTAGGCTTATGGTGTACAGCGGGTCAGGTGTCGTTGGTGAGGGGAGGGAACCATGCGCGGTGGTGCCGACGACCGGGTCACCGGGCAGGGGCCCGCTCTCGCCAGCGTTGGGAGAGAGGGGAGCCCGGCAGAGGCAGCAACCCTGCTCGACGGCGCACGGACCTCCAAGACCATGGTCGAGCTCCAGTCGCTGGTCGCGGGCCTTGCGACCACCCGGGGGATCACCGCGGCGAGGCTCGCGGTCGCCCGGCAACCCGAGGGCGATTCCTTCGCCGCGTTGATGGTGGCGCTGCCGTCAGTATCACCGGCTGAGGTGGTCCGCCAGATCGGGCTGCCGAGGTGGCGGCTGGAACTGCGGGTCACGTTTGGCGACCCGGAACGCTATGCCAGATTCGGCCCAGTCGTCGGCGAGATCGCCGGAGCGGCCGAGCGGATCATGAAGCAGCCGTGTGACCTGATGGCTCGCCTGCCGTGGACAGTGCCGTACACGCTGTACACCACCGTCTGCGCGAAGGCTTCGGAGGTCGTCGTCCTGGTCGACCCCAGGGGCGGGTGGTTTCCACTGTCGGAGTCGTTTGCTTCGGTCCTCGGCTACGGCCATGATCAAATCTCCCCGGACAGCCCGCTCGTGCTGATCCATCCCAACGACCAGGCGGACGCCATCGCCGCCTTCACGGCCTGCTGCGCCGGGCAACGGGTGTACGGTCCGGTCGACCTCCGGGCGCGGTCTGCCGACGGGCGCTGGCTGACCTTCGAGGTCACCGCACGAACCCTGGTGACCGAGGAGGGCGACCTCGTCGTCGTGTACTTCGCGGGGGAAGTGACAGCGCAGCGCCGGGCCACCAGCGAGGCGGAACTGGAGCGCGGGCGCCTGACCACCCTCGCGGAGGTCCTGTCGGACGGAATAATGATCATTGGCGGCGGCGGGCGGATCGAGCTGCTGAACTCCGCCGGGAAACGGCTGCTGCGTGTCCGGCGGCGGGGCGTCGAGGACCCCGAAGAGATCTCTGCGCTCCTCGCAGCCCTCGGGCGCTGGCTCGTCAACGGTGAGTCCGACGTGGGGCGGTTGCGGGACTTCCTGCTGGGAGGGCCGGCCACCGGGATGGAGCTGGAGTTCACCGACGGGCGGATCGTCGAATTCGATCTGGTTCCGCTGGACGGCGGTCGGGACGATGGCGGTCGGGTCGGCGGCGGGGCCGTGGTCCAGTTCCGTGACGTCACCGCGAGGGTCGCGGCCAGCCGGGGGCTTCTGACCGCTGGGGTCGGCGAGGCCGGCGTCGGCGTTGCTGGGGTCGGCGCCGTTGCTGCCGGCGCAGCCGTGGTCGGCGCGACCGCTGCCGGCGCCGAAGAGCGGGTGCTCGCTGAGGTCAACGCACGCAACAACGAGTTCGTCTCCACGGTCGTCCACGAGCTGCGCGGGCCACTGTCCTCGGTGGTCGCCTTCTCCTGCCTCCTGGGCGAGCCGAGCACCGGGGAGCTGACCGAGGAGCAGCGAGGCCACCTGAGCGCCATTGACCGTAACGCCAACCGCCTGCTGCGCCTGATCGAGGATCTGCTTCTGCTGTCTCGCCTCGAAGCTCGGACCGTCGCTGTGCAGTGGGCTCCGGTCCGCCTGGCGGACCTGCTGGGGGCCGCGGTGACCGAGTACCAGCAGGCGGCTGAAACCGCGGGGATCGAATTGAGGTGGGACCTCGCAGCCGGACCGGACCTGACCGGCGACGGAGCGAGGCTCTACCAGGTCGTCGGCAACCTGCTGGACAATGCCCTGCGGTTCACCCCGAGAGGGGGGCGGATCACGATCCGATCGCGCCACGAGCACGGCTGGTGGAGGGTCGACGTCTCGGACACCGGTATCGGTATCCCGGCAGCGGATCTGCCGAAGCTGTTCGGCGTGTTCTTCCGGGGGTCGAACGCGGCTTCGGGCGCCGGCCGCGGCACGTCTCCGGGCACGTCTCCCAGCACGGCTCCGGGCGCGTCTCCGGGCACAGGGCTCGGACTGGTCGTGTGCCGGGCCATCGTTGAACTGCACGGAGGCGCCATCCAGGTGGCGAGCACCGAGGGGATCGGCACCACCGTGACCATGACTTTGCCGGGACAGACCCCATCGGGAGCAATGCCACCGGGGAACAGCGCCGACCGTGGCGAATGATGATCATGAGCGGTGCTGACGTGGGACTAGTACCAACATCGGAGGTTGATCGTGAGTCGGCTGCTCGTCGTTGAGGACGACCCGGACATCGCCATGGCGCTGCATCTCCTGCTCACCCGGGCGGGGCATCAGGTCGGGGTGGCAAAAGACGGCCGTTCTGGGCTGCGGGATGCATATACAGAACGGCCAGAGCTGGTCATTCTCGACATCGGACTGCCTGGCATGGATGGCTGGCAGGTCCTCGAACGGTTGCGGGACGTCAGCGATGTGCCGGTGCTGCTGCTGACCGCCCACGGCCAGGAGTCCGACAAGGTCCGTGGGCTGCGGGGTGGGGCGGACGACTATCTCACGAAGCCGTTCACCAACGCGGAGCTGGTCGCGCGGGTCGAGGCACTCCTGCGCAGGAGCGTCGGCCCGGCCCTGTGGTCGGACGAGGTCTACGACGACGGCGTGCTGCGGATCGATCCGGCCGCCCGGCGCACCTTCGTCGGCGGGGGGGAGGTCCGCCTGACCCCGACGGAGTTTCGGCTGCTCAACGTGCTGGTCCGGCATGCTGGGGCAGTGCTTTCACCGAA
>JAFGOK010000348.1 GCA_016926535.1 Micromonosporaceae bacterium
ATCGCGGTCGGCGGGCACATCTCGACCTACGCCAGCGCGGCGCACCTGTACGAGGTCGGCCTCAACCACTTCTTCCGGGGCAAGGATCACCCTGGTGGGGGCGACCAGGTCTTCTTCCAGGGGCATGCGTCCCCCGGCATCTATTCCCGGGCATTCGTCGAGGGGAGGCTCAGCGAGCGGCAACTGGACGGCTTCCGCCAGGAGTTCACCCGGGGCGGCCTGCCCTCCTACCCGCACCCTCGCCTGATGCCGGACTTCTGGGAGTTCCCGACCGTCTCCATGGGACTGGGGGGGCTCAACGCTGTCTACCAGGCCAGGTTCAACCGGTATCTGGAGCATCGCGGGATCAGGGACACCAGCCAGCAGCGGGTCTGGGCCTTTCTCGGGGACGGGGAGGTCGACGAGCCGGAGACCCTGGCCGGGATCAGCCTTGCTGCCAGGGAGAAGCTCGACAACCTGACCTTCGTCGTCAACTGCAACCTCCAGCGGCTCGACGGCCCGGTCCGGGGCAACGGGAAGATCATCCAGGAACTGGAATCGATCTTTAGAGGAGCCGGCTGGAACGTCATCAAGGTCATCTGGGGCCGGCAGTGGGACCCGCTCCTGGCGGCCGACACCACCGGCGCGCTACTCAACCTGATGAACACGACCCTGGACGGGGACTACCAGACCTACAAGGGCAAGAGCGGCGTCTACGTGCGGGAGCACTTCTTCGGCCGGGATCCTCGCACCGCGGCCATGGTCGCCCAGATGACCGACGAGCAGGTCTGGGCGCTCAAGCGGGGCGGCCACGACGTGCGCAAGCTGCATGCCGCATATCAGGCGGCCGTCGAGCACCCCGGGCGGCCGACGGTCATCCTCGCAAAGACGATCAAGGGCTTCTCGCTCGGCACAGGATTCGAGGGGCGCAACGCCGCCCACCAGATGAAGAAGATCGACGCTGACACGATCAGGTACTTCCGGGACCGCCTTGGCCTCGACCTCCCGGATTCGGCGCTGGAGGATCCGGCGCTGCCACCGTACCTCCGCCCGGCGGAGGGCTCCCCTGAGCTGGAGTACATCCGCGAGTGCCGGGCCAGGCTCGGTGGCCCGCTGCCCAGCCGGCGGACGACGCCCGTCCAACTCGACCTTCCCGCCCAGACGGTCTACGCGGAGCTGAAGAAGGGGTCTGGAAAGCAGCAGGTCGCGACGACGATGGCCTTCGTCCGACTGTTCAAGGACCTCCTGCGGGACAAGAACATCGGTCACCGCTTCGTCCCGATCATCCCGGACGAGGCGCGGACGTTCGGGATGGACGCGCTCTTCCCGACCGCGAAGATCTACTCTCCGCACGGGCAGCAGTACACGCCGGTCGACCGGGAGCTGTTCCTGTCCTACAAGGAGGCGACGACCGGGCAGATCCTGCACGAGGGCATCAACGAGGCGGGATCGGTCGCCTCGTTCACCGCCGCCGGAACGAGCTACGCCACCCACGGCGAGCCGATGATCCCGCTGTACATCTTCTACTCGATGTTCGGCTTCCAGCGGACCGCTGACGCGTTCTGGGCAGCCGCAGACCAGATGACCAGGGGTTTCCTCCTCGGGGCGACCGCTGGAAGGACGACCCTGAACGGCGAGGGGCTCCAGCACGAGGACGGCCACTCGCACCTGATCGCCGCGACGAATCCGGCGGTCGTCGCCTACGACCCGGCGTTCGGCTTCGAAATCGCGCACATCGTCAGCGACGGGCTGCGACGGATGTACCGCGAGCAGGAGAATGTCTTCTACTACCTCACCGTCTACAACGAACCCATTGTGCAGCCGGCAGAGCCGGACAACCTCGAGGTCGACGGGCTGCTGCGCGGGATGTACCGGTACTCCGGCGACGGCGGTGCCCAGGTGCATCTCCTCGCCTCCGGCATCAGCGTTCAGTTCGCGCTGCGGGCGCAGGAACTGCTGAGGGAGTTCGGCGTCACCGCCGACGTCTATTCCGTCACCTCCTGGACCGAACTGCGCCGGGATGCCGTCGCCTGCGAGGAGCACAACCTGCGGCACGAAGAGCGCAAGACGCCGTACGTCACGGCAGCGCTCGATGACAAGCCGGTGGTCGCGGTCAGTGACTTCATGCGAGCGGTTCCAGACCTGATCGCGCGCTTCGTTCCTGGTCCATATGTTTCGCTGGGAACGGATGGATTTGGCCACTCCGACACGAGGCCGGCGTTGCGCAGGCACTTCAATATCGACGCTGAGTCGATCGCTGTAGCGGCGCTCCGGCAGCTCGCCGGCCGGGGCGAAGTGCCAGCCTCCGCGCCGAAGGAGGCAGCAGAACGCTATGCCATCACCGATCCCACCGCAGCGAGCTGAACCAGGCTGATCATCACCGGCGATGCCCCTCGCGGTACGATCCTGCCACGGAACGAGAGAGCGCTCTCCTATGCGATTCGGAGACGGGGTCGTCGTGTCAGAACCAGCCGTGAGCACAGCAGCGGGCAAACCAACTCCCGCCCTCCCCCCCGGCTTCACCTTCGGGGTCGCCACCTCCGCGCACCAGATTGAGGGAGCGTGCGACGAGCGCGGCGTCTCGGTCTGGGACACCTTCGCCAGGGCGGGAGGGATCGCCGACGGAACGACCGGAGACGTCGCATGCGACCACTGCCACCGGATGGCCGAGGATGTCGCGCTCCTGGCAGACCTCGGAGTGGGAGCCTACCGATTCTCGATCGCATGGCCGCGGGTCCAGCCGTCGAGGTCGACGCTGAACCTCGCGGGTTGCTCGTTCTACGACCGCCTCGTTGACGAGCTCCTCGCGAACGACATCGCGCCGCTGGCAACCCTGTTCCACTGGGATCTTCCGCAAGATCTCCAGGACGCCGGCGGCTGGATGCGTCGCGAGACCGCCGCACGGTTCGCCGACTACGCTGACGCGGTCGCCAGCGTGCTGGGGGACCGAGTCCAGCAGTGGATCACGCTGAACGAGCCGTCGGTCCACACGGAGCTGGGCCATATGGCTGGAATTCACGCTCCGGGGGTGAACGTCCTCCCGAATCTCTTCCCAGTGGTCCACCACCAGATGCTCGCCCATGGGCTCGCGGTCGCGGCGCTCCGGGCACACGGCAACGTTCCGATCTCGATCGCCAACAGCTATGGAACCCCGTGGCCGGTTGGCCCGGACCTCACCCCGGGAACGGCGAGCGACGCCGACCGCGCGGCCGCCCTGACCTACGACGCGATCCACAATCGGATGTACACCGACCCCATCCTGCTGGGCCGCTATCCGGACGAGGCGGAATATCTTACATCGGGCACAATAGGAGATATCATCCTTGAGGGTGATATGAGTACTATATCAACCCCAATTGATGCGCTTGGTGTGAATTATTACAATCCAACTGGGGTTGCCGCGAGCGAAACCGAGCCGCTGCGGTACGCCACGCCGGGGATCGGCGGCGAATGGCCAAGGACCGCCTTCGACTGGCCGGTGATCCCAGACGGCCTGCGGGAGATGCTCGTCCTGCTCAAGGACCAGTACGGCGATCGCCTTCCACCGATCTGGATCACCGAGAACGGCTGCGCCGCCGACGACCAGCCCGGGGAGGACGGGACGATCCGCGACGACGTCCGCATCGACTACCTCGACCAGCACCTGCGAGCGGTTGCCGCCGCGATCGACGCCGGAGTCGACGTCCGGGGGTACTGCGTCTGGTCACTGCTGGACAACTGGGAGTGGGCAGAGGGGTTCAGCAAGCGCTTCGGGCTGGTCCAGGTTGATTTCGAGACCCAGGCACGCGTGCCGAAGGCGTCCTACCGCTGGTACCGCGAGCTGATCAGCGCTGCGAAGCGCGGATGACCGCAGAGCTCCTCCGGTCCTCTCGAACGGCCCGACAACCGCGGTGCAACCCGGTCGGACCCAGGCGGGACCCAGCGAGATGACAGACGGGAGCGATCTGGGTTCCTACCGTTGTGCGCATGGGTGCGACTGACTACATCCTCGCTGTCTACGCCGTCTCAGGGACCTTGGCGCTTGGCTGCTCGCTGCTGCCGGGCGCCGGGCTGGTCGGCCGCCTTGTCAACATCATGGCCGGGATTGGGTTACTCGGCTGGACCGCCAACGTCTACCTACGTGACGGGTGGTTCATCGACACCCCCGTCGTCCTGGTTGTGCCACTCGCGCTGGTGGCGTACGCCGCCGTCACCATGGTGTCGCTCCAGCGGCACGCCGAGCACGAGCCCTGCCTCGCTCGGGTTGGCAGGCAGGCCATGGCCCCGCCTGCCACCCAGAACCGGAGAGGACCAGGCCGGCGCACGCTACCCGGCGAGTACAGCTCCACCCCGATCAACCACGCCCCGCCGCCCCACGACCCGTGGGCCGCGCTCTACGCATCAACGGAGCGGGAGCAGATGCGCGGGCACGCGCGCCCTTCGCCCTCCCCTGACCCAGCCATGACCGCCGTGGCATACGGAGCCAGGCATGCGGACCACGGGGCGAGGCGTGCGGAATACGAGGCGCTACGATCGACCTACGCGAACGCCCAGGCCGAGTACGAGGCCTGGCAGGAGCGGTGCATGGAGCGCAACCCGGACCGAGGTTCCTGGCCCGACGACTGGTCAGAGCCGGACGAGTGGGGGCGGTAATCCGCTCGGGAGAGAAGAGCACTCAGCTCTCCCTCCCCCGGTGACGATAGTCGGGATGTGAGCGTGGCAGGAATCACCGCAGCGCTCGTGACCGCCCTGATCGCGGCCGTCGTCGCGTCTGTCATCTGGGCAGCTGGTCGCGAGCGGATGAAAGCGCGGATGAAAGCGGCGATTCTTGACCAGTCACAGCGGATGGGCCAGGTCGGCAGCTGGAGCCTCGACCTGCCCAGCCGGCGGGTCACCTGGTCCTCCCAGCTCTTCACCCTTCTCGGCTACGACCCGGCGACCGTGCGGCCTTCGCTGGACACCCTCGTTGCCCGAATCCATCCAGACGACCGGGTCGATCCCGTTGCGGCGGTTCGGGCGAGCCCCGAGACCTGGATGCCAGCCAAGCGGCGATGCCGGGTCCAGCTGGACTCCGGCGAGACCCGGATCATGCGAAGCGAGGTCACGGTCGCAAGGACCACCCGCGGCAAGCCCACCCAGTTGCTCGGCACCTTCCGTGACATCACGGAGTTGCACCAGTTACGGCAGCAGACAACCGAGCTGTGCGCCGCGGTCGAGACCACCCCGGACGCGGTCATCAGCGTCACTCCGCACGGCGTTGTCACCTCCTGGAACCCAGCTGCCGAGCGGATGTTCGGCTACGAGGCCGACGAGGTCATCGGAACGAGTGGCACGACGCTGCTCCCCGCCCCGCTGCTGGCGCGATCCACGTCCTGGTGGGACCGGATCGGCGAAGAGCTCGACGAGATCAAGTCGATCGAAGGGCTGGAAGCCGTCATCGTGCACAAGGACGGCGACCATGTCCCGGTCTCCCTGACCATGACCCCGGTCCTTGACCACGACGGCGTCTTCAGCGGCGGAGCGATCATCGCCAGGGACATCACCCAGCGTCGCCAGCTGGAGGACCAGCTCACCCGGCAGGCAAAGACAGATCCCCTGACCCACCTGGCCAATCGGGATCTGCTCCTCGAACACCTCCAGACAACCATCCGGCGCCAGCGACGATTCGGGGAGTCGGTCGCGTTGCTGTTCATCGACCTCGACGACTTCAAGTTCGTCAACGACACGCTGGGTCACTACGCTGGCGACCGCCTTCTGATGGCGGTCGCCGGCCGCCTGCGGGCCTGTGCCAGGTCGACCGACAAGGTCGCGCGGCTCGGCGGGGACGAATTCGCCATCGTCCTTCCTTCGGTGACCGAGGAGGGGGCGCGCCAGTTCGCAGACCGGATCGTCACGGCCTTGCGCCCAGGTGTCGATCTTGGAGGCACCGTTGCCAGCGCGCGGGCAAGCATCGGCGTCGCCCTGCACAAAGACGGGGACGACGACGATCCCGGCATCCTGCTCCGCAAGGCGGACCTCGCGATGTACGCGGCCAAGGGGGAGGACAAGGGAGGATACCGGGTCTTCGCCGATGAGATCCAGTCCTCGTTCACGCTGAGGGTCGAGCTTGAGGCGGACCTGCGCCGGGCCCTGGCGTCCGACCAGTTCCACCTGCACTACCAGCCCATCGTCGCCCTGAGGTCCGGGAGGATCAGCGGCTTCGAGGCGCTCCTCCGCTGGAACCGGCCAGACCAGCGGCGGTTCGGTCCGGACCAGTTCATCCCGATTCTGGAGAGCACCGGCCTGATCACGGAGGTTGGAGAGCTCGTCCTGCGCAAGGCGTGCGCCCAGGCCGCCGTCTGGCAGGCAGGCATCGGGACCTCGTTCTCGATCAACGTCAACGTCTCACCGCCACAACTCAGCGCCCCATCCTTCGTCGATCAGGTCAGATACGCGCTGGACCGGGCAGGTCTCCCACCTTCGAGTCTCCAGCTGGAGATCACCGAAGGCGTCATGGTGGCTGACGTCGACCAGGTGGTCGCGAAGCTCCAGCAGTTGCGGGAGCTTGGGGTCCGCATGGCGATCGATGACTTCGGTACGGGCTACTCCTCGCTCCGGTACCTTCAGGACCTTCCCGTTGACACAGTCAAGATCGATCGCTCGTTCATCGCGAAGATCCCCGGGGATCTGGAGCAGGCCGCTCTCGCACGCGCGATCGTTGAGATCGGCCATGCCCTCAACCTGGTCGTGGTCGCCGAGGGGGTCGAGACCGCAGAGCAGGTGCAGCTGCTGCGGACGATCGGCTGCGAGTACGGCCAGGGTTTCTACTTCGCACGCCCCCAGGACGCACAGATGACCACTGCGATGCTGGAGAACTCCCCGCTCCTCGAATCCGGCATCTCACGGCAGAGCCGCTGGCGCTCCGGCACGCTCGATCTCAGCCATCATCAGGCGTAGCGAGAGGCTGTGCCGGCCAGCCGGCAACCTGGACATGGCCTGCCGGGCATGCTCGACCCCTGCGGTGACATCGCCCGCCCGAGTCGCCATCAAGCCACGATGCAGCTCGATATGCGTCGCGAACCGCTGCAGCGACGCCGGTCTCGTCCGGTCGGCGGTCTCCTGTGCCTCGACCGCTTTCGCGTCGCCGAGACGGGAGAGCATCATCGAGGTGAACGTCGCCATGCGCCATTCCGGCACCGCGAAATCGGAAATCTGGTCATCCGAGCCTGCGACGTCGAACACCCGGCGGGCCTGGTCGAGCCACCCGTACGCCGCCGAGCCGTCCCCAGCAATCGCGCAGCACTGAGCGGTGGCCATCAGCGCGTTCAGCCGACCGAGGCTGGGCGCGTCGGACAGGGCCAGGGCCTGCTGCGCAAAATCACGGGCGGAGGACAGCGCGGCCCCCTCGTAGCCGAGGGCAAGCGCGGCACGACCCCGCACCCATACCCTCGCGTCGAGGTCCCCGGAGTGGTCCGCCGCAGCCGCCGCCATCCGGTACCACGAGACCGCTCCGCGCGTCCCTTCCGCCGCGGGAACGGTCTTGCCGTACACCGTCATGAGCCTGGCCGCGGCTGCCCACAGGGTCGGCGTCTGCAGTTGCTGCTGAAGCACGACCAGGTCGCCTGCGAGCCGTGACTGGAGCTCCGCCGCCCCGATCGACATGTAGTCCCTGCCGTATTCCTCGACTCGGCTCAGCCAGTCGTCATCGGTCCGCGGAGCGCCGAGTGCCGCCGCGAACCCCCGGTGAATCAGCTCAGAAACAGCCGATGTCGCAACCACCCCGGCTGCGACCCCCGTCAATAGCGATCTTCTGTCCACATCGCCCCCAAGAGCCTGCTCGTATGCCGTAACGACATCAGCGGTCGCGGCACGCCGGCCGGTCTCGACATTTCCGAGGTAGCTCTTGCTGTAGTGCGTCCGCGCCGCCATGGCGGACAGACTGACCCCAGAAGCCAGACGTGCTTGCCGCAGTTTGGCGCCGGTATCGTTCATCGCGCGCCCCCCTGGCACGCGGGCAACATCCGATCGCTTTTCACCGCTTGTGGTCCTGTGTACCACCACAGCGACCTCGAAGATCGTCGAACTTGATGCTTGGAGACCGTTGGAGACGACGTTGCCATTCAATTCACCGAGGGTAAGGAGCAGACTACATATTCACAAGTAATACCACATCTCGATTATCACCGAAGCCACCCAAAGTAAACACATTCAAATTAATCAATTATCACGCAGGTAGGGTAGGGGTAGCCGTGTGGGCGCCTAGAACACTGACCGGGGCAGGGCGACACCCGCACACCGCACGGTCGCACCAACATCCGGCGGGGTTACGTGTCGTCATCCCGCCGGGATCCGCGCTCTGCCTGCGCTGCCGATGGACCGCCCTGGCCCCGGACGCCGCGGCCGAGGCGCGGCGACACACCAGAGTGACGGCCCATCCCACGATCTACCGGCCCGTCACCCCGCCGCAGGACGATGCGGACGAGACACCGTAGGTCCCCCTCCGCAAGTTTCATCGTCCGTCGCCCAGCTGGCGCAGCGTGCGAAGCTCGATCCCATGAGCACCACGCCACCGGCCGCCAGCGTCCGCGCCATCGAACGGTCCGCGGGCGCGCTGGCGACCGCCAGCGTCGCCAGGATGGACGAGACCCTGCCGTGGTTCCGGGAGCTGTCGGCGGAGCAGCGATCCTGGGTGATGGTCGTCGCACACACCGGGGTCCGATCACTGGTCGACTGGTTGACCCTACGAAGCACCTCGGCCCCGGCCGATGCCCCGGACCCCTCTGACGTGGTCTTTGAGGCGGCACCCCGGGCTCTTGCCCGCTCGATCAGCCTCCAGCAGACGGTACAGATGATCAAGGTGACGATCGACGTCGTGGAGGAGCAGGTCCCCGCGCTGGCGGCCCCGGGAGAGGAAGTCGCGATCAGGGAGGCGGTCCTCCGGTACAGCCGGGAGATCGCTTTCGCAGCGGCCCGGGTGTACGCGAGAGCGGCTGAGACCAGGGGCGCCTGGGACGCCCGACTTCAGGCCATGCTGGTCGACGCGCTCCTGCGCGGCGATTCCTCCGACGTCCTCGCCAGCAGGGC
>JAFGOK010000349.1 GCA_016926535.1 Micromonosporaceae bacterium
CCGGAAGCCAGGCCCTGGCGCTCTACGCCGGGGGAGACCGGCAGGTGTACCGCAATGTGCGGATCCTGGGCCACCAGGACACCCTGCTGTCCTGGGGCTCGACGGGCAGCTCCCAGGTCCGCCAGTACATCTACAAAAGTTACATTTCCGGTGCCGTCGACTTCATCTACGGTAACGGTGCCCTGGTCATCGACTCAACCACGATCGACTCGCTCAACCGCAACAGCAGCAACAACGGCTACATCACCGCTGCTGCCACCAACGCGAGCAACACCTACGGGATCCTGATCACCCGCTCGACCCTGAAGAGCAGCGAGGGCGCTGCCTCCAAGACCGTTGCCCTCGGCCGCTGCTGGCACGCCGGCGGCGCTGCTGACGCGATCGGCCAGGTGCTCATCCGGGAATCGACCCTCGGCAGCCACATCCGCCAGGCCGGGGCGTGGCAGGACATGAGCGGTTTCTCCTGGAAGACCTGCCGCTTCAACGAGTACAACAACACCGGTTCCGGCGCCACCAACGGCACCAGCGACCGGCCGCAGATGAGCGCTGCGACCGCCGCGAACTACACGGCCCAGAAGTACCTGGCCGGCAAGGACGGGTGGAACCCGGTCCAGTAACCGGATGTGATGCAACGGCCGGCCCGTCCCACCCGGCCGTCACGGCTGGTGCCGCTCGGCGAACCCCTCCGCCCAGCGGCACCAGCCGCACGTCACGATCTACTCGCTGACTCACTGACTCACTGACTCACTGACCCGCTGGCTCCCCGGCTCCCCTGCCCGCTAGCTCCCCGGCTCGCTGGCTCGCTCACTCGCTCCGGAAGCGCCGATCGAGCCGGTGGACTCTGGCCTCGCTCCCCCGAGGGGCTTCGCCGGATCTGCCGATAGTCGCAACGCTCAGGGCAACCTGGATCTTGTCGTTGAGCCCGGCCCACCACCGTCCGAGGCCGTCTGGCCCTGCCTGCGGAGGCTGCCGCCATCGAAGGCGTCCCAACTCCCCCGTGGTAATCAGGACAGCATCCTGCCGAACGACGCGGATGAGCATGTCCCAGCTGCCCGGCACGGGCGCGCTGATCTGGCGTTTGAGCCGGCGCACCGCGGCGGCCGCGCCAGCGGCTCGCTGCCTCGCCCAGACCGCCGTCGCCGCGTCTCCGAACCCGAACTCCGCCGGCAGCCGGGTCTCCAGCCTCCTGGCCGCCCGTTCAAGAGCGGCAATCCACCGCGCTCTGGTGCCGAGATCGTTCCGTCGCGCCCGATCCGTCGCCTCGCCGAGAATGCCGAGCAACTCGTCCAAGGCGTACTCCCGCGCATGCCCCCGGGACAGCTGGTGCGAGCGGTAGCTCCAGATCACATCGATGGGCGCTGCCAGGACGAACCTGCCGGCGCCCAGAGCCGCGACGGAGAGAATGGTCGCCCCGATCAGCAGCGGCCAGCCGCCCCCGCCCAAGATGATCACGACCCCGGCGCAGAGCACGGTCAACCCGAGCGGTGCACCCCTGGCCAGGACACCTGCGACGGTCCTCGCCCGCGCCCGCCGGAAGATCCACCGATGCAGCACCCCGGCAAGCACCGCGGCACCGAGGCCGGCGACCGGTGCTGCGACCACGCCCAGCCCGACCTCACTGCTGGCGATGAGGGTCAGCACCAGCCAGACAGCGCCAAGGCCGACGGCGACGACCCCCCGCGACACCAGCGACTGCACGGTCAACCAGAACTGCTCCTGAACGGCCCATCGCAGGTACTGGCGATCGAGCCGAACCCGCGCCGCTGCCGGATCGAACCCCTCCGGCCACGGCAGCCCGTCGAACACCCGCAGCCGGCCGGCAGCGCCCTGCCACATACTCAGGGCACGCCCATCGATCCGGCGGCGGATACCTCGGATGATCCTGAACGGCCCTCCGATGCGCCACCATCGCCCCCGCCTGAGCCTGCGATCCTCCTGGGACAGGGTCCTCGGGTCCCCGTACGCCTCGACGGCCAGGCCGGGCAACCCCATCCTCTGGTACATCTCCGAGATCTCGACCCGGACCGCTGAGGCCCCGCCCAAGCGATCTGGAAGGTGCTCGACGAGGGCCAGCGCGTCGCGGAACCGCCCGAGGTCCCGCAGGGCCGCGATGCGGCGGCCGATGGTCGCACAGTCCTCCGGGTCGATCTCCGCCGCTCGCTCTGCCTGGACCAGCGCCGCCTCGTGATCACCCCGCAGGGCCGCGATGACCGCCCTCCGGCGCAGCACCGTCGGCGTCGGGTGCCGAACCGATCCGAGCACTGCCGCCGCTTCTTCGACCTGCTGCCTGAGCAGCAGTCTGCTCGCTTGCGTGGCCAGGGCCTGGTCCCGCCTGCGTGATCCGGCCAGGGCACAGACCCGGTCCAGCAGGACTGCGGGATCCGTTTCGGACAGATGCGGCTTCTCCGCCGGAAGGCTGTCGATGATCGCCTGTTCCGCTCTGCGCCGCCGCCCCCGGGCCAGGGGCCCCCAGGTGTGCCACAGCAGGCTGCGACGCCGCTGCCGGTCCTCGACTCCAAGATCGTGCGGGGTTCCGTACGCGTCGCAGGCCAGGATCCAGGTCCCCACGACCCGGTACACCTCGACCAGTGCCAAGCGGATGATCACCTGGTCCCGCTCGTGGTCCGGGCGATTGGTCAGCACGGCGACAGCCTCTCGGAAGTATCTCCTGCGGGTCAGCGCTCCCGCGTACTCGACCACCGACTCCAGATCCCGGGGATCTCGAGCCAGGGCCGCGGCTGCCAGTTCAAGGGATAGTCGCTTGCGGCCGGCCAGCCACTCGATCCAGGAAAGCCGGCGCAGCACCGCTGCGCTGCCATCGTCATGCGCTACCAGCAGATCAACAGCTTCGACGTACTCGCCCCGATCAACATGAGTGTTGACCAGGTCAAACAGTGCCTGTTGCTGGTCGCCCGCTGGAACGATCACGGCCGAGTCGGTGCCAGCACTCTCGGTCGGCGAAATCATGGCCCTCAGTATGGATGCGGAAGCCGGACTTTGGGGCACTCCGAGCCACGATCGGTATGAACGGCGAAGGAAACGGACGGTGGACCGCCGCGTGCGGCGGTCCACCGTCCCCTGGTCCGCCGATCTACGTGGGTCTCCCGGCTTCCCACGCCGGCCGGCGGGTGAGGGTGTTGTCAGGCTGTGGGTCAGGCAACGATTCGCGATGCGCTAGAAATGTTTCGCAGTATTGACCGCATTATTTCAGCGCGCAAGGGGAGGGTCCCCTGCCCTGCCGCAGGAAGGCCGGGGAAGGTAGACCCTTACCCAGAGGTCAACCCCCATGATCAAAATCTGGGGATTCCAGAACGCTCCCTGGAAATTGATGTACCTTTCTGCATCATCCCTTGGCTGCCGTGCCCCCCTGCTGCCAGGGGCCCTGAGGAGGTGGCGGAAGGATCGCCCGGGGACGGTACATCCCCATGGCCCGCCAGGCGAGTTCCTTGGTCGCGGAGGAGTTCGCCCAGGTGCCGAGGACGACGGCTGCGCCTGGCACCACCTTGGCGAACATCCGCCTGGCCACCCGAATGCCGGCCATCCGCGCCAACTTCATCCCGAGCTGGATGAAGACCTGGCTGAGGGTCTGGTCACCCCTGGCGATCAGGCTCCCGACCGTCCGTCGCCCAGCCGCGACCTCCAGGGCCGCCCGAGCCCCGTCGGTGTACTTGTGCACTCCCTGAAGCACCAGCAGGTCGACCGCCCGCTGGGGATCTCTCGGGTCGACCCCATACACCGCAGCCAGATGCAGCACCATGCAGGACTGCGTCCAGGCAAGCACCCCGACGTCGATGACAGCTCCGGGCAGGCCAGCCAGGCCGGCAGCCGCGCCGGACCAGCGGGCACGGCTGACAAACCGCTTGACGACCAGGTGCGCCAGCGCGTCGGGAGGCATCCGCGGCTGCCACCTGCGCATCCCCTCGACCCAGCTCTGAGCCTGCGGGCCAAGCCGGGTAACCGCTTCCAGGGCAACATGCTCCGGGGCGTACTGCGGGTCAGCCTTGATCTTCTCCCACAGGGTCTCAGGCAGCATCATCGGTGGCTCGTCCTGCTCGGACCAGTCGGGTGGCACAGCCGTATTGGCCCACTCCGGGGCACTGGGCCACTCAGGCTCAGCCGAAGCGGAAGTCGCTGGCAGGGGGACAGTGGGTTCGGTCATCTCGGCGTTCCCTGGTGCTGACCGAGGGCTGAGCCCTCTCGGCGGGAGTGCGGTCGTTGCTCCGCAACCAGGCTATCAACGGCGGTCCCGCAACCGGAGGGCCGTGATCGCCGCGGTCACGGTCAACGTGGTCACCGCGTAGGCAACCGCGTGCACCACGCCCCTGCGCAAGTATCCGGCATCGGCCAGATCGATGGCATAGGTCCCGATTTCACGCGCCGACCAGAACGGGACCAGGCATCCGAGCAGCATGCCGACAGACATGCCGACAGACATGCCGACAGACACGTCAGAACCATGGCAAGGGCTGCCCTGCGACGGGTGCTAGCACTCCTCGCCTGCGCAGCTCAGCGGTCATCCGCTCCAGCCATTCCCGATCAGTCAATC
>JAFGOK010000045.1 GCA_016926535.1 Micromonosporaceae bacterium
AAGACGCCCTGCGGCGCCTCGGCGAGCGCCTTGCCCGCCGCGGGGTCGTCGCCGACCTGTACGTCTTCGGTGGCGCTGCCATGGCTCAGGTGGCCCGGCAGCCCGGTAGTTGTCCGGACAGGCCTGTTTGCACTGGAGGGCGGTGCCTTCGCCCGTGACGTCGGCGGTGTTGACGGTGTTGACGATCGCCTCGGCATCGGCTTCCAGCAGATTACTTTGCTGCTCGTGAATCATGGCGCGCAAAGCATGGTGTCGGTCTACGGCCAGTCGAGCTGATGGGAGGGCACGCCAACCGCCCTGCCGTGGGCGACGGTTCTGGCCCGCCCCTCCCGGTCGTCCGGGCCGTAGCGGAAGATCGTGTTGGCGAACACCACCACATGGTCCTGGCCGACGTGGAAGTCGGCGTACCAGCCGCCCTCGACCAGCAATGCCTCTGCCAGGGCCTCCGCCAGTGGCTGTGCCACCTCGTCGGCGGCCTCGAACTCGATGAAGGTCCACGTCGTGGGCTGGTCGTCCACGGCGGACGCCGAGACGTCCTGACGGCTGACCCTGGTCAGCCGCAGTCCCTCGACCTGAAGCTCGGCACCCACGCGCAGGCTCTCGGCCAGCAGTACTCCAGTCACCATGGGCACAGACTGCCGGACGAGTCTGACAGTTCATGCCCGGTCCGCGCGGACGAGGCGGGCAAGTGACGCGACTGTGTTCACCGGTGTGGACGACATCGAGCAGGAGACTGGGCGGTCAGGCATGGCGCCAGATGGTTGCGGTCTCCTTCCACCTTGTTCAGCCCAGAACGGATGTGTCTGGCCGAAGTCGACGGCCTGGTCAGTCCGCTGTCGCGGTTCGTCACGGACTTCGTCTGCTACGTACGTCGATGTGATCGTGGTGGGGTGCGGATAGTGGATGCCGAGTGGATCAGAATCGCCGGGTCCGAGCACGTGTCTGGGGCATTCCGGCCCCGGGTGGTCGTCGATTGACTGTGCGATCGGGGTATCGACTGGATGCCGTTGCCCGCCTGGGCGCACGCCCACCGGACGGTGGCGAAGAACCGGTGGGCTCTGGTGCGGTCCCGTCACGCGGGCCGGACGCGGAGATGGCAACTGATGGATCATGCGGACTGCGTGGATCAATACCACTGGCGGCCAACCACCACGCGGATGGGAGATCACGAAATGTCACCACGCGGACTGCGGTACTCGCGTTTGCCTGTAAAGGGGCCCAACCCCAGACCGCCGCTACAGCCAGAAAACAGACAATCCGACGGCCGGTTCATCCGTACTTGCAGGGATTCCCTGTGACCACAGATTTGACCCAGTGAGACCACTGTGTGACCACGATGACCACTGTGTACATTGCAGACATCAATACGGCCTGCTCAAAGCGTCGGGACGGCGGGATTCGAACCCACGGCCCCTTGACCCCCAGGATGATAACGATCCGATTACGTCGGATCGGCTCGTGATGTTTCCGCCACCAAGCCGGACAGAACAACACGAGAGCGACCGGCTCGTGATGTCCCGTGCTGGGTCATTCGACGGAATCCGATGATCATGGTGACCGCGCCTGTGACCAGGCCGAATCTAGTGATCGCCGTGCTGTTTCGTCCCGGGCGCGGAATGACACGATGGCGCCCTCGCGATACCAGTCCCACCACGCCATCGAACACCGGCGAACACCGGTCTCACCACCTTCGTCGCGTCTGGTCACCTGTCGCTGCGCCCTACGCTCGCTCCTCGTTGGCGGGCATCGGTCTCGGCCTCGACGGTCTCCATATCGATGTGGGGCAACTCAACGGCAATGCCGGAGGCCGGAAACTCGTCCCCCTGTCGACGATGGTCACAGCATCCACAGGGTGGAGATTGGCCAGGCTCGCAGTCGTTCGCCGAATGGTAGTGGCTGGGTTCCCGCGTAGAGCACGATTCCCGCGGTGAGCCGATCGCCGTACCGCCGGGCGAGGTGATTGATTCCTCGGAAATCCTCTGCTCGGACGGTCTCCGCCGCCTTGACCTCGATGGCTACGATGTCGCCGGCGCCGTGTTCGAGAATTGCGTCGACCTCGACATTGTCGCGATCGCGATAGTGGTAGAGCCGGACTGGTTCGGTCGTCCAGGTGAGCTGGCGGGCCAGTTCGCCGAGGACGAGGTTTTCGACGAGGGGGCCGACCGGGGTGTCGGGGCGGTGGAGCCGTCGCTGGGTGATGCCGGCGAGGTGGGCGGCGAGCCCGGAGTCGACCATCAGCAGTTTCGGGGCGGCCACAGCGCGCGTGGTGAGGTTGGTCGACCAGGCGGGGATTCGCCGGGTGACGAACAGCAACTCCAGCAGGTCGAGGTAGCGTTTCGTGGTGTTGGCGGGGAGCCCGAGCGCGTTGGACACGGTTGCGGTGCGTACCAGTGTGGCCATCTGGGCCGCCACAGTGTTGAGGAGCCGCCGCATGTCCGCGGGACGCTCGATGTCGGAGACCTGTCGAACGTCTCGGTTGATGAGGTCCGATACGTAGGACTCGAAGAAGCGGCTGCGGCGTCCGGGGTCGGTTCGCGCGACGGCCTGGGGGTATCCGCCCCGCAGTGCCCGGTCGAGATAGTCGGGGCAGTGCAGCGCCGAGGACGGTGCGGTGAGGTCGGCTCCTTCAGCCATGACCGCGTCGATGAAGTTGTCGGTGCGGCCTTCGATTTCCCCCTGGGACAACGGCCACAGTTCGACGGTCTCCGACCGCCCCGGCAGGAGGTCCGGAATCTTGTGGAGGGCGTACAGTCTGGCCGAGCCGGTCAGGAGGAACCGGCCTGGTCGCGGTTCGAGGTCGACGGCGTGCTTGATGGCGAGCATGAGGTCCGGGACGCGCTGAACCTCGTCAATGATCATCAGGCCGTCGTGGCGAACGAACGCCGTCGGGTCAGCCTCGGCTGCGGAGCGGGTGCCGGTTTCGTCGAGGTATCGGATCGTGCTCTCGGGGTGTTCGGCCGCGACCAGTTGGGCGAGGGTGCTTTTTCCGGTTTGGCGGGCGCCGTTGATGACGACCACCCTGGTGTCGGCCAGTGCGGCCGTGATCGTCGCATGGGCGTGTCGTGGAATGAGGTCAGCGGCTTTGGGCACGCTGAAACGATATCAGTGATGGCGGTTTTGCCGGCAGAGGTGTGGCAGGAATGCCGATCTAGTAGTGGCAGATCGGCCGAGATCACCGTGGCAGATCTGCCGGACACGGGCCGTCCGAACGATCGGCGGATCGGGACAGGTGTCAGCCGTCGAGGTAGGTTCCGCACACGATCATGCTGCCCCGCGAGGCTGTGTGCCGACGTGTCCGGGCCGACCCCAGGTGAGGTCCACTATCGTCGGGGGTATGGAGTCCCGTTCCGCCGTGCGCCGCTACCAGCCCATGCGACTGGCCCAACTCGGTGGCCTGCTGGCCGGGGTGGCCGACGACGCGTGGCGGTGGCGGCTGATCGCGGAGTTTCTGGAGGAGTACCGGTGGGAGCCGGCCGGCGAGCGGCTGGCCCTGCTGGTCGACGAACCGGACAGTACCGGCGATCAGCGGTGGGACGTGTTCCTGGCCGCGCTGGCTGAGCATCTGGCGGCGCGGGATGGGCATCGGGGGCCATCCTGGGCTGAGGAACGATCGTTGCGGCAGTTCTGGTTTCCGTTCAACACCCGGGCGGCCAGGGTCGACGCGATCGTGCACGCCCCGGCGGCGTTTCGGCGTCGCGGGGTGTTCGTGGCTCCCCAGGAACTGGAGGTCGCGTGAATCCCGAAGGCGTCGTCTTCGACCGCGTCGCGATCGAAGACGCCCTGCGGCGCCTCGGCGAGCGCCTTGCCCGCCGCGGGGTCGTCGCCGACCTGTACGTCTTCGGTGGCGCTGCCATGGCTC
>JAFGOK010000046.1 GCA_016926535.1 Micromonosporaceae bacterium
CGCCGTTCAAGATCTTTAAGCTGGCCGGCGACTCCCCTGGCCGCCCCAGCCGCCCCTCTCCCTGTCCCCCCAGCGCCCAGTGCCGTCTCCAGCGCCGCCCGCTCGTTGACATCCGCCTCCGCAGCAAGCGCCATGGCATCGGCCTCTGCCGTATCGATGAGAACGCCCGCCGCGTCGAAACAGGCACCGACGCTGGTCAGACTCCGGGGGAGGGCCAGTACCGCAGCCCTGCGGGCGCGTGCCTGCTCGTCGGTGGCCAGCCGCCGGGCCAGGCCGATATGGCCCTGGGCCGCCGCGGCGGCCCACTCCGCGGTCTGCCGATCGACCAGGTCACGTTCCACCAGCACGCTCGCGATCGCCTCGACGCTGGGCTGGCCAAGTGGGACGACCCGGCACCTCGACCGGATCGTCACGGACACGTCCTCCGGATTGGCGGAGGGGGCACACAGCAGGAACACCGTCCTGGCCGGTGGCTCCTCCACCGCCTTGAGCAGCGCGTTGCTCGCGGCCTCCGTCAGCCGGTCCGCGTCGGCGACCAGCAGCACCTGCCATCGGCCCTGGGTCGGGGTGGTCGCTGCCCGCAGGACCAGGGCACGCATCTCACTGACCCCGATGCTCAGGCCCTCAGGGACAACGAACCTCACGTCGGCGTGAGTGCCAGACTGGACGGTCCGGCAGGCCTGGCACTCCCCGCAGCCGTGCCGCTCGCACTGGAGTGCCGCGGCGAACGCCCGAGCCGCGACGGAGCGCCCGGAGCCGGGAGGGCCAGTGAACAGCCAGGCATGGGTCATCGCTGGCCCCAGCCGGCCGTGCAGGATGGCGTCAGCGGCCATGACCGCCCTGCTGAGGGTGGCAATGGCCTCCTCTTGGCCGACCAGCTCCCCGAACACCGGAGCCATCTCGGTCATCCGATTCCGCTCCTGTTGTTGATCTGGCTACCATTGTTGATCTTAATATCATCGCTCCGGCTGTTCCGGGTGACAGCGAGGTCGACCGTTGCGGCCCCGGCCTCGCCGTCGCCCGGAGGGATCACCGTGGCTGGGAGCAGGGCTTCGACCCTGGCCAGGACCAGCTCCGCCACGGCCTCAGGCGTATCGGAGGCGTCCAGCACCAGGTACCGGTTCGGATCATCCGTCGCAAGGTCCAGGAAGGCGTACCGCACCCGATCATGGAAAGCGGCGGTCTCGCTTTCCAGACGATCTACGGCTCCCCGGTTCCGGACCCGGCGAAGCCCCAGCGTCGGATCGATGTCGAGCAGCACGACGAGATCAGGTTTGAGGCCACCGGTTGCCCAGGCGGAGAGCCAGGAGATCTCATCGACAGGAAGAACCCTCCCCGCCCCCTGGTACGCGAGGGATGAGTCGACGTAGCGGTCGCTGATCACGACCTGCCCCTGGCCGAGGGCTGGGCGGATCACCGCAGCGACGTGGTGCGCCCGATCCGCCGCGTACAGCAGCGCCTCCGCGCGGGGAGCCAGCGGCTCTTCGCCCGCCCTCGCCCGGTCCTGGTCCAGCAGCAGCGACCGGATCTGCCGCCCGATGGCCGTCGCCCCGGGCTCCCTGGTGACCACGACGTCCCTGTCTCTGGCCGACAGGGTCTCGGCAAGAAGCCTGACCTGAGTCGACTTCCCTGCGCCCTCACCGCCCTCGAACACGACGAACAGCCCACGATGCACGTGGGGTCCCTTCGCCGACAGCGGCCTGCCCCGCAGCGATCCGATGAGATCGGCCAGGACCGGGACTCCCGGCTTGTCGTCCATCTGCTGGAAGGCAACGATCCCGATGATCGCCCCGAAGATCCCGGCCACCGCGAGCAGCATCCTGGTCGTCGAGATCGAGATGGCAACAACCGCCAGGCTGACCTCGTGGGAACCTCCAGCGCCGACCAGGAAACTGGACAGCGCGATCGCGAGGAGCAGGACCACCCGGATGCCGATCGCGACGAATGCCAGCGCCCTGCCACGGATCTCGTCGTCAACCTCGCCGCCAAGCAGAGTCATCCCTGAGAGGAATGCCATCCCGGCTCCGACCCCGACCAGTACCGCGAACACGACCGCCAGGAACAGGTGCCAGGCCAGGGCCAGCCCGACGATCGATCCGGCCGCCAAGACGATCGACATGCCGAACCATCGGCGCCGAGACAGCGCCCCGACCAGGCGTGGCCCGGCGACAATGCCGGTGCTCATCCCCAGGAACAGCATCGCGACCAGGATGTAGAAGGTCGAGTCCCCACCGCCAAGGGACGTGGCGTAGAAGTTTCCGGTCCCGATGACCGTCCCCCCGGCGGCGAAAGCGCCCAGAATCCCCAGGACCAAGCCCCTGACCATCGGGGTCCGGCTGACGAACGACAAGCCGGTCACGAACTCCCGGAGGACCTTTGGCTTGCGCTCCGCGTGGTCGGCGCTCCGCCCGGAGATCTCCTTGATGCCGACGAGCACGGTGATGGCCGTGGACAGGAAGGTCAGCGCGTTGAAATACAGCGCGACATGGGTCGCTTGGAGTCCACCCGGCAGCCCGCTCGGGAACATCGCGCCGAGCCCGGTCGTCAGACCAGCCAGCAGCAGTCCTGCCATGATCGGGGCAGCCCCGTAGGTCATGCCGAGGCTGAGCTGGTTGGCTGTCTCAAGCCGCGCCTTCGGCAACAGGTTGGGCACTGCCGCTTCCTTGGCCGGGGTCCACAGCATCGTCACGCTCTCGATCAAGAACGTGGCGATCGCGGCCCACCCGACGACCAAGGCCGGGTTGTCCGTCACCAGTGCCATCATCGGCATCGAGGCAAACAGCAAGAACCGGAACAGGTCGCAGGTGACCATCGTGTAGCGGCGATCAAACCGATCAGCGAGGACTCCTGCCACCGAGCCAAGGATCAAGCCGGGAAGGACCCGCAACGCGATCACCGACCCGAATGCGACGCCCTTCGCTGTGCTGCCCGAGACGTTCTCGGCAGCGAAGATCGTGGTTGCCAGCAGGCCGAGCCAATCGCCGAGTGATGAAATGCCCAGTACTATCCAAAGTCTGCGAAACGGACGGATACGCAAGACAGCCCGGACTTCGCCGACACTGGTCGACGCGCCTTCGGCACGAGGAGTTGCCTTGCCTGCGTCGGATTCGATGACAGCACCTCCAGCTCTGGCCGCCCTGGCAGGGTGGCACTCGTGCACACTGTAGCCACGCAGAGGCCACTCGTTGGCCCCCCAACTACCACCGTCCAGGTTGTGTCAATGGCCCGCGCCTGATAGCACCCCGGACATCACCCTGTCCCCGTTCCGGATCGGGGATGGGTGTGGATCTGGCTCGCAGCGAATCTGCAAGACTGGTGCCGAGCAGGCCGAGCCGGGCTGGAAGGAACGCTGAGCCAACCATGACGCACGAGGTGATCGCAAGCACCGGGATCAACACCGCAGGACTGGCCGAGGAGGGGTACCCCCTCGGGGCGGACATGGTGCTCAATATCGGGCCACAGCATCCCTCGACCCACGGGGTGCTGCGCCTGAAACTCGTCCTTGACGGGGAGAAGGTCGTCTCTGCGGAGCCCGTGATCGGATACATGCACCGGGGCGCGGAGAAACTGTTCGAGGCCCGCGACTACCGACAAATCATCATGCTGGCCAACCGGCATGACTGGCTCTCGGCCTTCTCGAATGAGCTCGGCGTGGTCCTCGCCGTCGAGCGGCTGATGGGCATCACGGTGCCCGATCGGGCCATCTGGTTGCGCACCGCTCTGGCGGAGCTGAACCGGGTCCTCAACCATTTGGTGTTCCTCGGGTCGTACCCCTTGGAGATCGGCGCTCTGACCCCGGTCTTCTACTCGTTCCGGGAGCGAGAGAAGATCCAGGCAGTCCTCGAAGAGGCCAGCGGCGGCCGGCTGCACTACATGTTCAACCGGATCGGCGGTCTCAAGGAGGAGGTGCCCTCCGGCTGGACGCGCAGGGCGAGAGAGGCGATTGCAGACGTCCGTAGGGGGATGCCGGATCTCGACAATCTCATCCGCCGGAACGAGATCTTCATGGCACGCACGGTCGGTATCGGAGTGCTCACAGCCGAGCGGGCCGCTGCGTTCGGCGCGTCCGGGCCGGTCGCCAGAGCCTCGGGGCTTGACTTCGACCTGCGGCGCGATGAGCCGTACCTGGCGTACGGAGAGCTGGACGTACCGGTTGTCACCAGGACAACCGGGGACTGCCACGCCCGGTTCGAGTGCATGCTCGACCAGGTCTACGTCTCGCTCGATCTCGCAGAAACCTGCCTTGCCAAGGTCGACCAGCTGGGCGGCCCGGTCAACGTCCGGCTGCCGAAGGTTGTCAAGGCGCCGGTCGGTCACACCTACGCGTGGACGGAGAACCCGCTCGGAGTCAACGGCTACTACCTCGTCTCCAGAGGCGAGAGAGCCCCGTGGCGGCTGAAACTGCGCACCGCCTCCTACGCGAACGTGCAGGCCCTCTCGACGATCCTGCCTGGGACCATCATCCCGGACCTGGTCTCCATCATGGGATCGATGTTGTTCGTCGTCGGCGACGTCGACAAGTAGGCACCGCCCCTACCAGCGGATACTGCCGCCGTCCCAGTCGCCGACCTCACTGTCACGGCTGTCGCCACCGTAGCTGAAGTCCCGAGCGCCGCGGCCCAGGTCGAAATCCCGGCTGGCCCGACCGCGGTCACTGTGGCCGCGGTCACCGTAGCCGCGGTCACCGTAGCTCTGGTCCCGGCCTTCTCGGTCTCTGCGGTCCCGCTCCCGGCCGGAGGCTCGCTCGCGATGGCCGCCACCGTACCCGCCGTTACGCGGCTCTTCCCGTTCTGGTGCTGGTTCTGC